>JBIKJX010000124.1:0-5582 GCA_044360785.1 Limnohabitans sp. | reverse complement strand
CGGCCTGTCCCGCGTGACCCGATTTGACATGCACCGCGCTGGAGGTTTGTCCTGGGGTATGACCCATGTGCTCCATGATGTCCAGCTCGCCGTCATCTGGCCATTGCCCTTTGGTGCCCAATGTCCAGATGGCAGGCCAAGTTCCTTTTCCGCATGGCATCTTGGCACGCACTTCAAAAAATCCATAAGTCCAATCGGCTTTGCCGCGGGTGATTAAACGCGTTGCGGTGTACTGTTGGCGTCCCCAGTCAGGCGCATCTTTGAGCGCTTCTTTGCGCGCATGAATATGAAGAATTCCGTTTTTAATTTCGGCATTCTCGCGACGAGGTCCCGAGTAATATTGAAGTTCGTTGTTGTGCCAACCTTCTTTATTTCGTTCCGTGTCATAGGCCCACTTAGAGGGATCGGGTAACCCGTCCTTGCTAAACTCATCGGACCAAACTAAGCGATAGTTACTTGGCGGCTTGAATTCTTCTGACATGGCAACCATAGGGATTCCGATAAAAAGCAAACAGCTTAAAAGTTGAAGGCTAAAAAATTGACGCATGATTTAAATAGTATTGAATGATGTTCTAGGCGTGGTCATTCATGCCAGCCCCATGTTTTGACCTGCTACATCAAAGGCCAGCACATGTTCTGGTTCTGCAGAAATGAAGAGTGAGTCACCGTTTTGAACCTTGCTCGCGTTGGCGTCCAATTTCAAATTGAACAAGTTCTGCAAACCCTCTATCTTTAAATACAAAATGGAAGAGTCGCCTAAGTGCTCTGCCAAAGTTACGTTGGCCGGAATGCTATTTGGCAATTGACTCACTTTGCATTGCTCAGGTCGAATGCCAATGGTGTGAGGTTCGCGGGGTAAATGCTGAGTCAACACCGACCACAATTGACGGTGCGCAGTGCTGCTGCTTTGATTTGGTCTTTCAATCAGGTTAATTTTTGGAGCGCCTAAAAAACCTGCAACAAATATATTGGCAGGTTGTTGATACAAAGACAAGGGGCTACCCAATTGTTCGATTTTTCCTTGGTTGAAAATGGCAATTCGATCGCCCATGGTCATTGCTTCTACCTGATCATGGGTCACATAAATCATGGTGGTCTTTAATTCTTGGTGCAGTCGCGTCAACTCAATGCGCATCGAAACACGCAATGCCGCATCCAAGTTAGATAAAGGCTCGTCAAATAAAAATACTGTGGGTTTTCGAACAATAGCGCGGCCAATGGCCACACGCTGGCGTTGACCGCCAGACAGCTCTTTAGGGAAACGCTCGAGTAAATTGCTAATTTGCAGAGATTCAGCAGCTTGTAAAACGCGGGCGTGTCTATCGGCGTTAGAAACGCCAGCCATCTTGAGTGAAAAACCCATGTTGTCGGCCACCGTCATATGGGGATACAACGCATAACTTTGAAAGACCATGGCAGCCCCTCGATCAGCAGGGTGGATGTCGTTTGACAAGCGACCATCGATGTACAACTCCCCTGCAGTGACATCTTCCAAGCCCGCAATCATTCGCAAAGCAGTTGATTTACCACAGCCAGAAGGGCCCACCAAGACAAGAAACTCACCATCATGAACTTCTAAATCAAGTCCTTTGATGACAGCAGTCTCGCCATATGATTTATGGATGTTTCTGAGGCTCAGGCTACCCATTTCAAGCTGCCTCTTTTATTTTTCTGGCGCTTCTAAATTTTTGTAAAAAGTCGCGGTACCAAAGGGCACTGTCTTTGAGCGTTCTCTTTTGAGTTTCGTAGTCCACATGCACAATGCCGAATCGCTTGGCGTAACCGCTAGACCATTCAAAATTGTCCATCAAGCTCCAAACCATGTAGCCGTGAACAGGAACGCCAGCTGCAATAGCTTTTGCAACTGCAGCAATGTGCGTCTGCAAGTAATCCGTGCGGTCTGAATCGTGAATTCGGCCCTGCGTCAGTGGATCTTTGAAAGCACCACCGTTCTCAGTGATGTAAACCTTTGGCAGCTGATATTCTTTGTGAAGCAGCAGCAAGAGATCGGTCAGGCCTTTGGGGTAAATTTCCCAGTCCATTTCTGTCAATGCCAGGCCACTGGTTTTGACATCAAATTGACGATTCGCAAAAGCGACTTGCCGAGTGTAGTAATTGACGCCTACGAAATCGATGGGTGTGGCGATGTGCTGAAGGTCATCCGCCAAGATGCGGGGCGCATCGGATCCCAATTCATCCCATATCTCTTGGGGGTAATGACCTTTGAACAATGGATCGGTGTACCAACGACGACCACGTGCATCGTCCATGTAGGCTTTGTGCAAATCCTCGGGTGAATTGGATCCAGCTTCAGTAGAACCCAAATTGAGAACAATACCAAGTGGCAATTTGCAGCCAGCTTGACGCAAGGCTTCAACGGCCAAGCCATGACTCAACATCAAATGGTGTGAGACTTGGGCTGCGACTTTTCGACTTTTGATGCCTGGTGCAAAGATGCCTTGCTCGTGACCCAAGATTGCCATGACCCAAGGTTCATTGTGAGTGGTAATAGAGCCCATGCGATGGCCTAAGCGCTTGTACATGCCCAATGCATATTGAACAAAGTGGTGAACAGTCTCGCGATTCTCCCAGCCACCCACATCCTGCAGGGCTTGCGGTAAATCCCAATGATTCAAGGTAATGTGTGGTTTGATATTGCGCTGAATGAGACCTTCAACCAGCCGCTCATAAAAGGCCAAACCTTTTTCGTTCCAATCGCCATGACCCAAGGGTTGAACACGCGGCCATGCAATTGAAAATCGGTAAGTGTCTACACCCAAAGAGGCAATCATGTCCAAATCCGCATCCATGCGGTTGTAGTGATCGCATGCAACATCGCCGTTGCTGCCATCCGCAATGGCGCCTGGAACTTTACAAAATCGATCCCAAATAGATTCGCCTTTGCCATCCGTTTGGCCAGCGCCTTCAATCTGGAATGCACTGGTGGCAACGCCCCAGCTAAAGTGTTCTGGGAACTCCAGGTGGAGGTTTGATACCGTTGTCATTTATTTTCTCCAATCAATTACTTCACTGCGCCAGCAGTCAATCCCGCGATCAGTTGTCGCGAGGAAATAGCAAACAAAATCATGAGGGGAATGGTGGCAATGGCAGACCCTGTCATGAGCGCGCCCCATTCGGTATTTACCGGACTTTGCAAGCTTCGCAGCGCAAGAGGCAAGGTGTAGTTGTCTGCTGTTCGCATCACAATCAAGGGGCCAATGAAGTTGTTCCATGATCCGATGAATGTGACCAATCCCAAGGTGCCTAATGCGGGCTTGAGCAATGGCAAAACAATGCGCCAATAAATGGCAAACTCGCCACAGCCATCCATTCGCGCTGCTTCAATTAATTCTTTGGGAATGGCGGTAGAAGCAAATTGGCGCATTAAGAAAATGCCAAATGCGCCAGCAGCCCCAGGCAAGTAAAGGGCTCTGTGTTCGTCAATCCAACCCAACAAGTCCATCACCATGAAGGTTGGAATCATGTTCATGAACGACGGAATGAGCATGGTGCCAATAACCCAAGCAAAAAGAAAATTTTTGAACTTGAATTCCATCAGCGCAAATGCATAACCCGCCATTGAGCAAAATAGCAATGTCAGTACCGTTGAAGCAATGGCAACATAAAGGCTCCAGCCTAAATTTTTCCAGAAAGGAATTTTCTCAGTCAGGATATTCATGTTCTCAAGCAGCGCACTGCCAAACCACAAAGGTGGCGGCATGGAGAAAATTTCAGTGCGTGTGTGGGTGGCAAATACGAACATGAAATAAAAGGGCGCCAGCATGATCAGTGCGCCCACTCCGACCAACAAGTAGGCTACAAACTTAGAGCTGTCAAAGGTTGAGTTCATGTGCATGGTGCCACCTGCTTAACTGCCTTGGGGTTTGAAGGCGCGGTTGGTGAGCCATGTGATACTCACCACAAACACGAACAGAATCCAGGACATGGCACTGGCGCCGCCAAAGTCATTAAAGTCAAATGCCATGCGATATAAATAAACTGCCGAAGTCATACCAGCGAGGTCTGCGCCGCCACGGCCACCTGTCAAGATGAAAGGCTCTTCAAACAGTTGCAAACTTCCAATCACACTGAGCGTGACACCAAAATAAATCATGGGTCGCAGGTTGGGTAGTGTGATGAAAAAGAATTGTTGGAAACGGCCAGCGCCATCCATCGTGGCTGCTTCGTACAAATCTTTGGGGATGGTTTGCAAAGCAGCCAAATACAATACAACATTGAAGCCAACATAGCGCCAAAAAACAATGAAAGCAATGGCTGGTTTGAGGGTTTCAGGCCGCCCCAACCAATCGATGTTGCCCATGCCAAACAAACTTTGCAGACCCGCGTTGACAAGTCCGTAGTCGGTTGAGAACAGGGAGCTGAACATGATGGAGATGGCAACCGTCGAGGTGATGTAGGGCAAAAAGTAGGCGCCAATCACCGCATCGCGCATCCAACGGATATTGTTGTGAATGAAAACTGCCAAGGGGATGGCGACCAAATGCTGTGGCAATCCAGAAGCAATGCCAAGCCACAAGGTGTTTTTTAAAGACTTCCAAAACCAAGGATCTTGTACGGCAAAAATAAAATTTTCCAAACCGACAAATTCCATGGCGCCAATGCCACTGGTCGGTTCCCAAGATTGAAATGCCAAATACAAAGAGAAGAGCAATGGAAATACGCCAAAGATCCCAAACAAAATGAGAAAGGGACTGATAAAAACATACGGCGCCGACTTGGGTGAAAGGCGCATGACTTTGGGCCATTGAAAGTTCATCGTTTGGCCCGTTTCTCGAGCAGTAGGTGCGCGTCGTTCAAAGCTGCTTCAATTGACTTGCCATAATGCAAAACATTGTCGAGTTCAACGCCAATGACTTCATCAGCAAAATTATTTTGTTTGTGAATTTGTGTGCTTCTGATTTTTTGGGCAGCTTCACGCCAAGTGAGCCTGGCTTTTTGTCCCCCTAAAAAGGGAATTGGCTCATTGAAGAAATCGCTTTGATGGGTCTCAAGCAAAGCGGGAAAAGCATCTTGCGATTGAAAGGCCTTGAATTGCATGCCTGCGTTCATGGTCATCAACTGAATAAAGTCCCATGCCAGACGCTTTTTAGACGGATCAGACTTTCTGGGTATGGCGTAAAAGCTGCCACCATAGCCAACATAAGATTGGTTGGGCAAGTGAGTAGCGCGCCAAAGGCCTTTGGTTTGGGGTGCCACCCAATTGGCCATTTGGCCGACCATCCAAGCGCCCGTCAGATCGGTGGCCAAGCTACCTCGTCTAAATCCTTCGGCCCATTCGTTAGACCAGTTGCTGACCCGCGCATCGAGTTGATGATGCCGTACTTTTTGGGCCAATTTAAACGCGCGAACGAAACGCGGTGACTTGACCAATACACGTGAGTTTTTATCGAAGTATTGACCTTCACCTTCGCCAATACCGCTGCGAATCACAATGTCTTTGACGGCCTGTGCACTGCCAATCAGGTAACTGCCAGTTTTTGCTTTTAACTGAATGCCCGCATCGACATACGATTCCCAAGATTCAGAAAGTTGCTTTTCGGAGATCCCGGCTTTCGCCATCA
>JBIKJX010000123.1:0-5615 GCA_044360785.1 Limnohabitans sp. | reverse complement strand
GGTTTTGCCGCGCCAAGCGGGCAGGGCGGCATTGGCGGCGGCAATGGCTGCCTCAGCCTCTTGGGGGCCCAAATTGGCCACATCGGCCAATTTGGCACCAGTGGCAGGGTCGTTGATGTCAAATCGGCTGCTGCCTTTGACCCACTGACCGTTAACCAAGGCGTCAGTTTTGAAGAGTGTGGGGTCCTTCAGTAGGGCCAAGGGGGAAGTTTTCATGTCCATGAGGGTCTCCAACAGGTGTTTTTAAAAGCCACAAGGCTATTTTTGCAATCTTATAATGGAAAGTTGAGCCAAGTTAGGCTTTCACAAAGATACCCCTGCCATGAGCACACCTGTTATTTCTGTTGCCGATATCCGCAAAACATTTCTCGACTTTTTTGCGTCCAAAGGTCATACCGTGGTGGCGTCCAGCCCGCTCGTTCCGGGCAACGACCCCACTTTGATGTTCACCAATTCCGGCATGGTGCAATTCAAGGATGTGTTTTTGGGGACCGACAAGCGCAGTTATGTGCGGGCAGCTTCAGTGCAAGCTTGTTTGCGTGCTGGCGGCAAGCACAACGATTTAGAAAACGTGGGCTACACCGCGCGTCACCACACCTTTTTTGAAATGTTGGGCAATTGGAGCTTTGGCGATTATTTCAAACGCGACAGTTTGAAGTGGGCTTTTGAATTGCTCACGCAAGTTTACAAACTGCCCGCAGAAAAACTTTGGGCCACGGTCTACATTGAAGACGATGAAGCCTACAACATTTGGACCCAAGAAATTGGCTTGCCGCCAGAGCGTGTGGTGCGCATTGGTGACAACAAAGGCGGACGCTACATGTCCGACAATTTTTGGATGATGGCCGATACAGGGCCATGCGGCCCTTGTTCCGAAATCTTCTACGACCATGGCCCGGAAGTGGCAGGCGGCCCGCCCGGTAGCCCAGAACAAGACGGCGACCGATACATTGAAATTTGGAACAACGTGTTCATGCAGTTTGACATGCAGCCTGATGGCAGTTTGAACAACTTGCCTGCACCTTGCGTTGATACGGGCATGGGCTTGGAGCGTTTGGCGGCCATCCTTCAGCACGTCCACAGCAATTACGAAATTGATATCTTTGATTCATTGATCAAAGCGGCAGCGCGCGAAACAGGCTGTACCGATTTGCAAAACAAATCATTGCGCGTCATTGCTGACCACATCCGTGCTACCGCATTCTTGGTGAGCGATGGTGTGGTGCCCAGCAACGAAGGCCGGGGTTATGTGCAACGCCGAATTGTTCGTCGTGCCATTCGTCACGGTTATAAATTGGGTCAAAAAACCCCGTTCTTCCACAAACTGGTGCCCGACCTTGTGAAGCTGATGGGCGCGGCCTATCCCAGCTTGGCCGCACAAGAAAAACGCATCACCGACATTTTGAAAGCGGAAGAAGAGCGCTTTTTTGAAACGCTTGAAGTGGGCATGCAAATTTTGGATGCAGCCCTTGAAGGCGGCGTCAAAGTGTTGCCTGGTGAGGTTGCGTTTAAGTTGCATGACACCTATGGCTTCCCATTAGATTTGTCGGCTGACGTTTGCCGTGAACGCGATTTGAGTGTGGATGAAGCAGGCTTTGCGGCCGCCATGGAACGCCAAAAATCCCAAGCACGTGCGGCTGGTAAGTTCAAAATGGACCGAGCCTTGGAGTACACCGGTGCAGGCAATACCTTTGTAGGCTATGACGAATTGCAAGCCACTGCCAAAGTGCTTGCGCTGTATGTTGAAGGTACGCCCGCAACTGAACTCAAAGCGGGACAAAACGGTGTTGTGGTTCTTGACACAACCCCGTTCTACGCAGAGTCCGGTGGTCAAGTGGGTGACCAAGGTTTGTTGCAAACATCAGGCGCTAAATTTGAAGTGGCCGACACCTTGAAAATCAAGGCGGATGTGTTTGGTCATCATGGTGTCTTGCTGGCGGGCAGCCTCAATGTGGGCGACGCCATTCATGCACAAGTCAATACTGAAGTGCGAGCCGCCACCGTGCGCAATCACTCGGCAACACACTTGATGCACAAGGCATTGCGCGAAGTCTTAGGCGATCACGTTCAGCAAAAAGGTTCTTTGGTGAACGCAGAGCGAACCCGTTTCGACTTTGCGCACAACGCACCCATCACAGACGAACAAATCTTGGCCATCGAAGCCAAAGTCAATCAAGAAATTTGGGCCAACCCTGCGACGCAAGCACGTGTGATGGACATTGAGTCTGCACAAAAAACAGGTGCCATGATGTTGTTTGGTGAGAAGTACGGCGAAACAGTTCGCGTGCTCGACATCGGTTCAAGCCGCGAACTGTGCGGTGGTACCCACGTCCATCGCACCGGCGACATTGGCTTGTTCAAAGTGGTCGCCGAAAGTGGTGTGGCTGCTGGTGTGCGCCGCATTGAAGCTGTCACGGGTGGCAACGCCTTGGCTTACTTGCAGTCCTTAGAAGCCACGGTTAGCAAAGCTGCTGGCAGCTTGAAAGCATCGCCTTCTGAATTGAACAGCCGCATTGCGCAAGTCTTGGACCAAGTCAAAGCTTTGGAAAAAGAAATGGCAGCGCTCAAGGGCAAGCTGGCATCGTCACAAGGTGATGAATTGATGACACAAGCCATCGATGTCAAAGGTGTCAAGGTGTTAGCGGCATTGTTGCCCGGCGCGGATGCCAAAACATTGCGTGACACCATGGACAAGTTGAAGGACAAACTGAAAACCGCTGCCATTGTCTTGGCAGCTGTCGATGGTGACAAAGTTCAATTGGCAGCGGGTGTGACATCAGACAGCACTGGCAAAGTCAAAGCCGGTGAATTGGTCAACTTTGTCGCCCAGCAAGTGGGTGGCAAAGGTGGCGGGAAGCCCGACATGGCCATGGCGGGTGGCACAGACGCTAGCAACCTCAATGCTGCATTAGCAAGCGTACAGGCTTGGGTGACTGAGCGTTTGTAAGCACAATTGCTAGGCGCTTAGGTGCCTTGCGATTGCAAAATCTCTGTCTTGCCCAGTGACTGGGTCTTTGAATTGGATGCTTTTGGCCAAGAGTTTCAAAGGTGCTTCAAAGGTATCGGCCTCATCGGGTCCGAACATTACCTTGGGATAAAACTGATCGTTCAAAATGGGCAGGCCTAAAGCGCTCATGTGCACGCGCAGTTGATGTCGTTGTCCAGTGATTGGCTTTAATGTGTATCGCGCCAGTGCATTGGAAAGAGAGTCTTTTGGAATGACGCAATTTTCTTCTGCGTTGAGACGTTCAACGCAGTCAATCCAGGTTTCGCTATTGATCTCTGAAGGGTCATTGAATTCAGACAATGTCATCTCACGCATTTTGAAAAACTGCGCGTCCTCGACCAGCCTGCTTCGACGAACCAAAGGGAACTTGAGATTCAGCGTGGATGTTTCTGGCGCGCAAGCTATGGCCTCGTAGGTCTTTTCTACTTGCCTTAATCTGAAAAGTTTTTGGTATGCGCCCCTGTCGTTTGCACGAACGCTGAACACCACCAAGCCAGCTGTTTCTCGGTCAATGCGGTGAATAGGTGAGAGGTCTGGCAAGTTCAATTGCAGCTTGAGTTGCACCAGCAAACTTTGCTGAACATAACGTCCGCCTGGTGTGACAGGCATGAAGTGGGGTTTGTCAGCCACCACCAAATGGTCATCCTGAAAAATGACCTCCGCTTTGAACGGCAACACCGGTTCGTCTCGAACACTTCGGTAATAGTAAATGTGCGATTCTTTTTGCAGGCTGTCATGGGGTGACATGACGCGTCCATCAGAATTCAGTATTTCTTTGGCATTGAATCGTTGCTGCCATTCGTCGCTTGAAACAGCGCTGAACTTGGCACTTAAAAATTCAATGGCAGACAGTGAAGTGCTGGCGGGAATGCCCACTGTGCTGGGCCCCACGCCATTTTTTGCTGGCGGTTTAAATGCGTTGGAAGACGACATCCCACACACCATGTCCCAACTTCAAGCCACGATTTTCAAACTTGGTCAGCGGGCGGTAATCTGGTTTTTGTGCGTAGCCGCCCAGGTCATTTGACGCCGTATTTTTCAACAAAGGTTCAGCACGCAACACTTCCAGAATTTGCACAGCATAGGGTTCCCAATCGGTGGCGCAATGAATGTAGGCGCCAGGCTTTAGACGCGCGGCCAGTTTGGCAACCAAAGGGCTTTGAATCAGTCGTCGCTTGTTGTGGCGGGCTTTGTGCCAAGGGTCTGGGAAAAAAATATGCACACCATCCAATGAAGCCAAGGGCAGCATGTTGTCTATCACTTCAACGGCATCGTGTTGCAAGATACGGATGTTATGAATGTCTTGTTCGCCAATTCGCTTGAGCAATGCCCCCACGCCAGGTTCGTGCACTTCGCAGCATAAGAAATGATCGTTGGGGCGAACCTTGGCAATGTGGGCAGTGGCTTCGCCCATGCCAAAGCCAATTTCCAAAATGACAGGGGCAACGACTTTCCCGTCGGCTTCTTTCCCATCCAATGCAAATGCCTTGACCATGTCCAAGGGCTCCGGGGCATAGTTCAGTAAGAACTGAGGACCCCATACTTCAAAGGCTTTGGCTTGACCTGTGGTGGTCCGGCCAGCGCGTTTCACAAAGCTTTTGATATTTTTGGGGAAAGCGACCGATGCGGGTGCTTGATGGGATGCGTCTGAAGTCATGCCTTGATTTTAAGGGGTGAAGACTTTCTCTCTTTGCGACCATTCTTGCGTCCATGTTGTAAGCGCTTGAGACAAGCTTGCAGGGGGTTCAGAGGACTGCGATAGAGTGCCCAAGCCCAAAACGCTGGCGGCAGCCTGCATGGCCATCCAAACGGCTTTTTCTGAGCTCAAATCCAGAATCTTGGCGCCATTTTGTTTGGACAGTTTTTCGCCATTCACGCCCAAGACCAAAGGTGTGTGCAGGTATTGGGGGAGACTGAATCCCAGCGCTTCTTGAAGCAAGATTTGTCTGGCTGTGTTGTCCGTTAAGTCTTCGCCGCGCACCACATGTGTGATGCCTTGCGCTGCATCGTCGACCACCACGGCCAATTGATAAGCCCACAAGCCATCTGCTCGTTTTAAAACAAAGTCACCCACTTCTTCGGGGACGTTTTGTGATTGCGCGCCAAGGCGTCTGTCTTGCCAATGAACCACATGACTACCGCGCAGGATGCACCACTTCTCGACGTTGAAGCGCCAGGCTCTGGCAGTTTTGCCGTTGAGCCCGTTTCGACATGTGCCGGGATAAACAGCCGCCTTGTGCCTCTCCAAGCGCAAGCCCAAACTTGATTGTTGTTCTTCAATTTCTTTGCGTGTACAAGCACATGGGTAGACCAAGCCTTTGCCGATCAGTGCATCGAGCGCTTGTTGATACGCGGCGTATCGATGCGATTGGTAGATTACTTCTCCGTCTGGCAGAAGTCCGCACGCTGACAATTGTTTAAGGATTTTTTCGGCAGCACCTTGAATGCATCGAGGGCCATCGATGTCCTCAATGCGAACACGCCATTCGCCGTGCAATGCTCGTGTATCTAGCCAACTGGCCAAGGCAGCTACCAGAGAGCCAGCGTGCAACTCGCCCGTTGGAGAGGGCGCAAATCGACCACGAATCATGCCAAATTAAAGTGCTGC
>JBIKJX010000122.1:0-5616 GCA_044360785.1 Limnohabitans sp. | reverse complement strand
TCATTTTTCTTCCTTTTTTTCAATTCTTAACAAAGGCAGCGGACTGCCCCTAGAAAGGAATCGAGGTTTATAACTTGCGCAAGCGGTTTGGAATCAACTGCTGCGTGCGATCTTTAAAAGGCGGTAACCCACCTTGCAAAGCCTTGGAATTATAACCACAGGCCAAATGAAAATAAAGCCTAATCCGCCAGGCACTGGGTAAAAATACAGCCCACACTGGCACAACTCTCACAAAATCACCCAAAATTGCACCCCATGGACAAAATCAGAATCGACAAATGGTTGTGGGCAGCGCGTTTTTACAAGACGAGGTCTTTGGCCACCGACGAAATTGGCAAAGGCAGGGTCGAGGTCAATGACCAAACTGCCAAGGCTTCGCGGGAAGTTAAGGTGGGCGATACCGTCAAGCTGCGCCAAGGGGATGTCACCCGATCTATGTCTATATTGGCACTCAGCGATCAACGAGGACCTGCACCTGTTGCGCAGCAACTCTATGCAGAAACGCCCGAAAGTTTGGCTTCGCGAGAAAAAGCGGCCGTTCAACGGCGATTGGCCAGGGAACCTGCTCTCAGTATTGAGCAAGGTCGCCCTACCAAGCGAAATCGACGAGAGCTTGAGAAAGCCAAACAAACAGGCTGGAATGATCGCTGGAGCGCAGCATTGGACTGAACCCGCTCTGTCGCAAAAGATAAGCTCAGAATCAGGGGTTTTCACCCTCCCCTTTCTCAGGCCTCCCCTCTAAAGTCTGCGTTGGTCGCAACACAGAGGAGCCTATTTTGTTGAAGTTCACAAAACACCCAGCCAATTCCAAGCGTCTCTTTGGCTTACGCGTCTTAAGCACCATCGGCTTGGTCGGTAGCCTCGGCGTGGGCTTACTCACAGGCAACCAAGTTATGGCGCAAGCCGCCTACCCTAACAAGCCGATCCGCTTGGTGGTGACCTTTCCAACGGGCGGCGCACCCGACATCTTGGCCCGCTTGTTCAGCGAAAAAGCACAGTTGGGCCAACCCGTCGTCATCGACAACAAACCTGGCGCAGGGGGCAATATTGGCAGTGACATCGTGGCCAAATCAGCAGGTGACGGCTACACCCTTGTCATGGGCACGGTCGGAACGCACTCGATCAATGGCGCACTTTACGAAAAGATGCCCTACGACATGGTGAAGAACTTCACCCCCATTTCCTTGATTGCTTCTGCGCCCAATCTGCTGGTTGTCAACAACGACCTGCCTGTCAAAACGGTGCCCGAGTTGATTGCCTACATGAAGGCCAATCCCAACAAATTGTCGTTTGGCTCACCCGGAATTGGCACATCGGTTCACATGTCCGGCGAACTGTTCAAATCCATGACGGGCACCAGCATGACGCATGTCCCCTACAAAGGTCGTCAGTTTTTCATCCCCGATTTGATTGGGGGCAGCATCCATTTGGTGTTTGACAACATGCCCTCGGCATTGCCTATGGCCAAAGAAGGCAAGATCAGAGCAGTCGCCCAAACGACGGCCAAACGCTCCCCTGCTGCGCCAGACATTCCAACCGTAGCCGAGTCATTGCCAGGTTTTGAAGCCACCACTTGGTTTGCCATGTTTGCGCCAGCCAACACGCCCAAGTCCGTGGTGGACAGGTTGAACGCAGAGGTTGTGCGTGTTTTTAAGTTGCCAGAAGTTGCCGAGCGAATGAAAACTTTAGGTCTTGACTCTGTGCTGTCTTCATCAGAGGAATTGGGCAAATACCAAGCCACTGAAATTGTCAAATGGGCCAAAGTGGTCAAAGAATCGGGTGCCAAGGCTGAATAAACACACTTTCAATTTCGTTTTTTGGAATCCATCATGACTCTTGAATTCAACCGCCGCGAAGTCCTTCAAGCCAGTTTGGCCGGTGCTGTCAGCATCACCATGCCAGCCATGGCGCAAAGCAACTTTCCCTCTAAGCCCATCAAATTGATTTGCCCATGGCCCGCTGGCGGCTCTACCGATGGTGTCATGCGCGCACTGGCCGAAAGTGCCACCCGCATTTTGGGCAGCCCCGTTGTCATAGAAAACAAAGCAGGCGCCAGTGGCATGCTGGGGCCCAATGAATTGGTCAATGCAAAGCCCGATGGCTACACACTTTCCCAATTGACCATTGGCATCTTGCGTCTTCCGCATATGCAAAAAATGCAGTTCAATCCGCTGCAAGATTTCACATTCATTGCGTGCCTTACCGGCTACACCTTTGGCATCGTGGTGCGATCAGACTCCCCCATCAAGTCAATCAAAGATTTGGTGGATTACGCCAAAGCCAATCCAGGCAAGTTCACATTCGGTTCAACAGGCAACGGCACGACACCTCACTTGGCCGTTGAAGAGTTTGCAATGAAGGCTGGCATTCAACTCCAACACGTGCCCTTCAAAGGTAGCGCTGATGGCATGGCCTCTGTGTTGGGTGGGCACGTTATGGCGCACAGCGATGCCACGGGGTGGGCGCCGCATGTGGATGCAGGCACTTGCAGATTGCTTGCGACCTATGGAAGCAAGCGCACCAAACGCTGGTCTAACGTTCCCACGCTCAATGAACTGGGGTATGACACTGTGTCAGATTCTCCCTTCGGCATTGGTGGCCCCAAGGGCATGGACCCTGCAGTTGTCCGCAAATTGCAAGACACCTTCAAGAAAACTTTAGAAGACCCTCAGGTGTTGGCCACCTTTGAAAAATTTGACCAATCGGTGATTTACATGAACACCGAGGAGTACACCAAATTTGCTAGAGACAATTTTCAAAAGGAAAAAGCCATCATTGACAAATTGGGGCTCGCTAAACCGGCTTAACCGGCTTAACCCAGTTAATTAGGGCGGTTCATTTTGCAAGTGCTCGGAAGTTCCACTTCCGCAGCCTTGAATTGCTTAACCACTCTAAAGCCGTAACCTGAACCTTCAACATCGAAGGGCACTTCTGGGGTGCCTTGTTTGGCCATCATGGCGACTACCAAGGGTTGCTGAAACTGGTGATCTTGTGCACGCATCTTGCCGCGTTGCCCACCCAAACTGACGTCTGCTTTTTCCAACTGGAAAGCAACTGCCATGGGGTCTGACTTTCCTGCCTTCTCAATGGCTTGCGCCAACGCCTCAATCATCAATTGCATTCTCAAATGCAGGTAGTCTTCGGACGGCTTGTCAAAGCGTTGCTTGAACGATTGATAAAGCTTCAAACTGTCTGCACCCTGTACATTGGGCATCCATTCGGCAACAGCCAAAACCTTGCCAACGCCCGCATCGCCGATGGCCGCTGGCGCGCCCAGTGCATTGCCATAAAAAGTGTAGAACTTGCCCTCAAAGCCAACATCTTTAGCCGCTTTGACCAACAAGCTCAAATCGTTACCCCAGTTGCCCGTGATGACCGCTTGCGCGCCTGACGCCTTGATCTTGGACGCATAAGGCAGGAAGTCTTTGACGCGTCCCATAGGGTGCAACTCCTCAGCCAGAACTTGCACATCGGGCCTCAATTTTTCCAACTGTTGTTTGGCTTCCTTCAAAACGGATTGGCCAAAACTGTAATCCTGACCAATGAGATAGACCGACTTCAGCTTGCTGTCTTGCTTCAACACTTGCATCAAGGCTGTCATGCGCATGTCGGCATGGGCATCAAAACGGAAGTGCCAAAAATTGCATTTCTCTTGAGTCAACGCGGGATCAACAGCTGCGTAATTTAAAAAGACCACGCGTTTGTTGGGTTCACGATCATTGTGCTTTTGAATGGCATCGATCAAGGCCGATGCATTGGCAGAAGAGTTGCCTTGCAAGATGTATTGGGCGCCAGCATCAATGGCAGAACGCAGCGAAGTCAACGCCTCTTCGCTTTGACCCTTGCTGTCGTAACGGTTCAGCACCAACAAACGTTTGCCTTCTGAGGTACTCACACCCCCTCGCGCATTGACGCGTTCAACAGCCCAGACCAAGTTGCGCAACACGGCTTCACCCGTGTTGGCAAAAGGCCCACTCATGCCTTCAATCAATGCCAATTGAATGGGTGGTGTAGGTGTGTTTTGGGCCTGCGCCAAAGCACACCCAAAAATAATCAATGAAACAAAGAAACGCGAAACTGAGAAAGAAATGAAATGAAAAAAACGCACAACAAAATCCAATAAAAAATCAAACGCTCAGGGCGTCTATTTGTGAGAGTGGCCAACGAGGTTTCACGTCAAAGCCATAGTTCATTTGTGGCTGCTGCTGGCCAGACTGAACACGCATGGCTGCCGCCATGGCAATCATGGCGCCGTTGTCTGTGCACAAGTGCAACTCGGGGTAATGCACGCGAACACCTGCTTTGCGACAAGCCTCGTTCAATTCAAATCGAAGTGATCGATTGGCACCGACACCCCCTGCAACGACCAAACGCTTCATGCCCGTCGCTTTCAAAGCGGCCATGGATTTTTTCAACAAAATCTCAACGATGGCGGCTTGAGTTGAAGCTGCCAAATTGGCTTTTTGTGAAGTGCTCTGGTCATGCAATGAATCGCCCAATTTTTGGGCTTGCGTCAAAACAGCCGTTTTCAAACCCGCAAATGAAAAATCAAAATTACCACTGTGCAGCAAAGGCCGCGGCAACTTGAAAGCCTGTGGGTTGCCAGATTCGGCGCAACGCGACAAAGCGGGGCCACCTGGGTAGCCTAATCCCATGAGTTTGGCTGACTTGTCAAACGCCTCGCCCGCAGCGTCGTCGATGGTTTCACCCAAAATTTCGTAAGCCCCCACAGCGTCGACCTTCATGAGTTGTGTGTGTCCACCTGAGACCAACAGCGCCACAAAAGGAAATTCTGGTGGATCGTCACTTAAAAAAGGAGAGAGCAAATGGCCTTCCAAATGATGCACCCCCAGTACCGGTTTTTGCAGCGATGCACCCAGTGCACAAGCCACCCCAGCACCGACCAACAATGCCCCCGCAAGGCCAGGTCCACGGGTGTAGGCCACCACGTCGACCTCTGACAACGCTCGTTGGGCATTTGAAAGGACCTCTCGGGTCAAAGGCAAAACACGCCGAATATGATCTCGACTGGCCAATTCAGGCACCACACCGCCATAGGCTTGGTGCATGTCAATTTGACTGAACAACGCATGCGACAAAAGACGCGGAACGCCCGCAGTTTGGGTTTCCACCAAAGCCACACCCGTTTCGTCGCAAGAAGACTCAATTCCAAGAAAAAGCATAGACGCCAAGTTTATGCGATGGTTTCATCGGCCATATAACGCCAAGTTATCTAAGCTTTGCGACAATAAGGGTATGGGCATTGGTCACTACATCAAAGAAATAGGTCGAGGCAAAGAAGGCGCTCGATCGCTTTCGCGTGCGCAAGCGGCTGATTTGTTAGGGCAAGTTTTAGACCAGCAAGTCAGCGACTTGGAAATTGGTGCGTTTTGTTTGGCCATGCGGATCAAAGGTGAAACACCCGAAGAAATGGCAGGTTTTTTAGATGCGGTTCATGCGCGCTTGAACACCCTTCCAGAACTCAAGTCACAAGCCACCGTCGTCATCCCTTGTTACAACGGCGCGCGTAAATTACCTGCGCTTGCCCCTTTGTTGGCCTTGCTACTGGTTCAACAAGGCGTTCGTGTTTGCGTTCATGGCACATCGACTGAAAAT
>JBIKJX010000121.1:0-5620 GCA_044360785.1 Limnohabitans sp. | reverse complement strand
AGCTTGAATGGCTGCAAAAATTTCGGGATCGGTTTGTTCAATCAGAATGTTTCTAGAGTACATGGTGGGGCTTTCAATCGATGCTCTGAGTGTAGCCGAGGCAGGGCTAGCGGCTGGGTTTCTTGGTCTCAAGGGCGGTGTCTTTGGGGGGCTTTGGCAAAGCTTCTTTGAGTCTGGATTGTTCGGCCAAAACTCGGGCAATGTAGTCTGATTCAAGTGACAAGGAGTCCTCGCCGGCTTTGAACAATCGAAGACCTTCCTCGAGTTTGCCGGTTAAATCAATGCATTGCTTCAAAATTTTGACCCCGATCCTTAAATTGGTCTTGGGATCAAAAATGGCCATGGTGCCGCCGTAGGGTGCAAATTGCTCGGCATGCACATCGGGCACCACCTGCATCAAGCCTTTGGCGCCCAAAGGGCTGTTGGCAAATGGGTTGAAGTTCGACTCAATGCCAATCACAGCCAAAATCAGGGTGGGTTCCAAGCTGGAGCGTGATGCCAAGTCAAATACTTCCAAAACGATGGCATTCAGGGGTTCGGGTGCAATTCGGTACTTACTTCGGATGGCTTGAACCAAGGCCAATTGGTTGGCGTCTAATTCGGTGGACTTGGCGGCCATGCTTCGGAGAAGGACCTGCTGTTTGGCGTCTTCAGCTTCCGAAATATTCAAACGCGTGAAAAGCCAGCCTTGGACATTTTGTACCGTCAAGGTTCTAACCTCGGGTCGGGCCAAAGCCAGCAAGGCTAAAAGGACAGCCAACAATCCCAGTAGCGCAAAACTGTGGTGAGAAATGTTCACAAAACCACGTGCAATGTCACTCACGAAGGTTTGTAGGCCTCGCCAAAAGCGCTTTGCCATGTGACTGGCATTTTCAGGAACGTAGGAGGTGGGCAAGGGGGTGAGATTGGTAGAAGAACATCAGATTATAAAAAAAATCGAAAATAGATGCCGATGGCATATGAGAGGCAGGCTTCCTCGGTGAAAATACTGTCTTTATCTTTTTGCGTTGTGACTGTGACTCAATCTTCTCCCAAGACCCCTGATTTTCAAGCTCTGGATGCCATGACGGGGGGTGCCTTTGCTGCACAAACTTCCGGTGAACGCGCAGCTAAATTGCGTGAATGGTTGCTGACAGAGCCATCGCAGGACGCGCTCCAGCAAGTTTTCAAAGAATTATCGACCCGCGACAAAGGCGCAGCCAAAGTTCTGCGCGAAAAGCTCGACGAACTTAAACGCGCTCATGGACAAGATGTCTTGGCCGCTGAATGGGCTCAGCGCGCTCAAGCCATGCTCACGGCCTCGCGTTTAAACATTGCAGATGCCATGGCCTGGCAACGCGATGCGGCCAAAGCGGGTGCACCTTTGTCACGCGAGCCTTTGGCAGGTCTAAAGTTGCAATTGAACGACAAGATCAAAGCGGTCGAAGACTTGCAACACCAGGTCATGGTGCAAAGAGAAACGGCTGTTTTGCTGGCCCAAAGAATTGAAGTCTTGTCCACCAAGAGTTTGAAAGAGGCCGATGCTGCCAACGAACTCTTGCAAGCCGATGTTGCCAATTGGCAGCAACAAGCGCATGCCTTGACAGAAGACGCCGCATGGCAAAGCGTTGACCTCAAATTTCCGCCGCAGTTGGATGCCTCACGCCAACAATTGCTGAGTGTGTGGGAAGCTTTCGAAGGTGCGCTGTTTCAAGCCAAATCTGCGCGAGACGATGCCAACGAACCTTTGCCCTCGGTACCAGTCTGGGCAGAAGAGTTGCGTCTGGCACGTGGCGGACAAGCCGCACCGTTACAACACGCTGAAGCCAATGAAAGCCGTGCAAGTGCTGTTGATGCTGAACTTTCAGCACCGCAAGGTGGCAATGGTTCAGAAGGCAAGACTGCCAAGGCGCCAAAAGTAAGCAATACCAAAATGGACCCAGCGCAGCGCCAAGCCCTTCGCGAGGCCGCCAACCAAGTGGTGACTGGCGCTTTGACGGTGTTGGCAGCCGAAGCCAACGAATCTAATTTAGAAGCTTTGCGTCAAATCCTCAAAGAGCATGGCCGCAACATGGACACTGCCATGGACTTGCAGGTGCATGAAGCCTTGTTAGCCGCTGGCGATCCCTCCGGCTGGCAGCGTCATGTGGCAGACCAAAGCCGTCTGGCGCTGGTACTCAAGGCCGAAGGCTTGTTCAAGAAAGTCCCCGTGGTTGCTGAGGGCGAAGAGGAACAGTTTGTGTTGGAACCCACAGTCGGTGGGCGAAAAATGCAAGACAGTTTGCGTCAATTGCGCGAGGAATGGAAAAAAGCAGACCAAGGTGGTTTGCCTAACCATGCACTTTGGAAACGCTTTGACACGGCCTGTAACAATGCCTACAAAGTGGTTCAAGCTTGGTTGGAAAAAATCAAGTTAGAAGCGACCGAACATCGCACACAGCGCATGGCCTTGATCGAAGAAGTCAAGACATGGGGTGCTGCAAATGCCGACAACGCCGATTGGCGTGCTCACCTTCGCGCTTTGCATCAATTCGGCGACCGTTGGCGCAATGCAGGGCATTTGAGCGAGAAAGCTTTTGCTGAACTTCAGCCGCTTTGGAAACAAGCTTTGCAAGATGCCGCAGCGCCTTTGGAAGCTGCGCAAAAGGCCAGCACGGCGCGTCGACAAGCCTTGATTGTAGAAGCTGAGCAGCTTGGCGCAGCACCAGTGCTGCGAGTCGATGCCGTCAAAGCTTTACAGCAAACTTGGCAAGCCGAAGCCCAAAGTGTGCCCATGGACAGGCGCATTGAGCAAAAAATGTGGGAAGCTTTCCGCAAGCCCATTGACGAGGCGTTCAGCCGCAAAACAAATTCACGCGAGCAGCAAACATCTGCACCGATGAGTGCGCACGATCGTTTGGTACTCGACGCATCCACCGCTTTGAAAGCGGCCAATGCGTCGGGCGATGTTCAGAAAATCAAAGCGGCAATGGCGGCATTGGATGCCGCGTTAAAGGGGCAGGCCAAAGCCGAAGAGTTGGCCAAAGAAGTGGCAGCGCCTCCTGCGCCAATTTCTCAAGCCGAACCCATTGCAACTTCAGAGTCCACAGAGCCACAAGCTCAGGCTGCAGCAACTTCTGAAGGCTCTGAAATCAATGCGCAGCAGGCTGAGTCTGTTGAAGCACCGCAAGCTGTTCAAACACCCAAACCAGCTCGTCCGCTGGTGGCCATGCGCGGGGATGACCGTCCTGGTCAAAAGAAATCAGTCCCAGCCGCAACTGGCCGTGGTGGCCCCAACGACAGGCGCGATGGCAAGCCAGGTGCACGTTTTGAAAAAGGTGGCTTTGGTGACAAAGTGGGTGGTCGATTTGAGCGCAACGACCGTCCTGATCGTGAAGAGCGTGGACCTCGCTTGGGAGATGCAGCATTCAGAGCGCAACGCGATGCCAAAGAACATGCCGAAATGGCATTGAGAAAATTGGCAGCACAGGCTCATGGCGAGTCATTGACTAACTTGTTGGCTGCATGGGAAAAACGTCAAGCCGACTTGGTGCCTACTGCGCAAGAGTTAGGTCGCAATGTCAACGCAGCAGCACGAACTGCTTGGGCGCAAGCTGTCAGTCAAGCGCCCAAAGCCTCTGCAGGCGAAGCCATTTTGCGTTTGGAAATGGCCGCGGAAGTGCCGACACCGGCTGAGCATTTGAATGAGCGTAGGGCGTTGCAGTTGCAATTGCTCACTCGCAAAAATCAACCGGGTCCAGCCGAAACTTGGGCCTTGGATGTGACGGCCGTGTTGTCAAGCACGCACGATGCACAATTGGCGCGGCGCATTCAAAACGCACTGAAAAGTTTGTTGCGTAGCTAATCCCACAACAACGTTGCTTGCGAATCAGGGGCTGATCAGGTTGATCCGTTCAACCCGCCCCGATACATGCCAACGCAACACTTCGGCGCGCGGATGCTGGTTGGCATCCCAATCACTCAATACACGACGAACCCACTGATCTGACTGACCTACAAAATGGTCTGCAGGTTTGTGGGTGTGCCCATGGACCATGCACTGAGATTGACTACATTGAAGTTGCATGCCAGCCCATGCCTCGTCGACATCGGCATAAACAGCACGCGGGTCTTTTTTGTTCGCTTCACTTTCTTGGCGCATGTGCTTTGCAATATCTTGGCGTTCATTCAAAGGCTTGGACAAAAAATTTGACTGCCAATCTGTAGTGCGGACCATGCGCCTGAAAGTTTGGTATTTGGTGTCGTCAAGACAACCCTCATCGCCATGGCACATGAACCATGTTTGCTGTCCAAAATGCAAAAGCGTTGGGTCGTTTAAATCTTGAACTTGGCAAGCATTTAAAAAATCGGGGCCGATCAAAAAATCCCGGTTGCCACGCATGAAGGCCACATGGCGTTTTGAGCTGGCCATTTTTAATACAGCCTGACACTGCTTTAGAAAATCACTCTGCGAGGTGGCATCATCTCCCACCCATACTTCGAATAAATCGCCCAAGATAAAGACGGCATCAGCCGTCGTTTCATGCATGTAGCTTTGCCAAAGGGCAAAAGTTTTTGGTTCATTTTCCTGCAGATGCAGGTCAGAAATGAAATCAACCGTGCGCCAATTTTCAGGGGCTTTGATAGCCTGAAATGGCAACACGGTTGCATTCATGAAACAGACACTTAAAGTGCAACTGCCTTTTCAATGATGATGGCGTCTTTGGGAACATCATCATGGAAGCCATTGCGGCCAGTTTTGACGGCTTCAATGTCATCGACAATTTCGGTGCCTGAAACAACGTGACCAAAAACAGCATAACCCCAGCCTTGCAGTGATGGTGCAGTGTGGTTCAAAAACTCGTTGTCAGCCGTGTTGATAAAAAACTGAGCTGTGGCTGAGTGGGGCGCTTGCGTGCGCGCCATGGCCAATGTGTACTTGTTATTTTTCAAGCCATTGTTGGCTTCGTTTTGAATGGCTGCATCTGCTTGCTTTTGTTCCATGTTGGGTTCAAAGCCGCCACCTTGCACCATAAAGCCTGGAATGACACGATGGAAGATGGTGTTGTCATAGTGGCCGTTGTTGACGTAATGCAAAAAATTGGCAGTGCTCAAAGGCGCTTTTTCTGCGTCAAGTTCAATGAGGATGACGCCTTTGCCGGCGATGTGGAGTTCGACTTGAGGATTGCTCATGGTTATTGCACCAAAGTGATTGATTGAATGACAACAGGCGTTTTGGGAACGTCGGTTCGAAAGGGACCCCCCATGCCAGTTGGCGTGCCCCGTATTTTATCCACCACTTCCATGCCAGAAGTGACTTTTCCAAAAACTGTGTAACCGAAAAGTTGCAAGGCATTAAGCAAGTTCTCACGCGGGACATTTTCATAAACCTGGCCGCGGTATTCAAAGCGCTTCACGGGATCGCCTTCAGGAATAGGAGTGGGGTCTAAAAAGGCATTGTCAACCGTATTGATGAAAAACTGTGCCGTGGCCGATTGAGGGTCGTTGGTGCGGGCCATGGCCAAAAAACCGACTTGATTTTTCAAGCCGGCAGCCATGGCTTGTCGACCTTCGTGCTGAACAGGCGGGCGAGTGGCACGCTCTTTGTATTGCACGTCATAGCCACCCCCTTGAATCATGAAATTGGGAATGACACGGTGAA
>JBIKJX010000120.1:0-5662 GCA_044360785.1 Limnohabitans sp. | reverse complement strand
GCGAAAAATCTATTTCTGTGGCGTGCATGCACTGCTCAGATGCGCCTTGCATGGCAGTGTGCCCCGTCAACTGCTTCTATCGCACCGAAGAGGGCGTGGTCCTGCACGACAAAGACGTCTGCATCGGTTGCGGCTACTGCTCATACGCTTGCCCATTTGGCGCACCTCAGTTCCCAAGTGCAGGCACTTTCGGTGTTCGCGGCAAAATGGACAAGTGCACCTTCTGTGCAGGTGGCCCCGAAGCCAACGGCAGTCAAGCCGAATTTGAAAAATATGGTCGCAACCGTTTGGCTGAAGGCAAGTTGCCTGCTTGCGCCGAAATGTGTTCAACCAAGGCCTTGCTCGCTGGCGATGGCGATGTGGTGGCCGACATCTTCCGCAACCGCGTGGTGCAACGCGGCAAAGGCGCAGAAGTTTGGGGTTGGGGCACGGCCTATGGCAGCAAGTCAGATGCGAAAGGTGCCAAATCATGAGTCACTTCAAAAGATTCACAGCGCTGAGCTTTGCATTGGTCTGTGCTGCCGGCCTAAGCGCATGTGGCGACAAAGCACAAGAATTGTCTGGACAGCCCAAGGTCGATGCCGCACCTTACACCGGTACTGGCGTCAAGGTGTTTACCGAGTCTGACTGGAAAGCTGGCGACAAAAACAGCTGGGCTCAGCAACTCAAAACGCGCGCCCAATATGGGCAAAATGATCACTCGCGATCCAACTGAACGTGGGAGAGCAAGCATGAACCGATCTTCGGTAACTAAATACATTCAGTCGGGCCTGATGGCGGCTGGCTTGATGTTGAGCGGGGTTTTGAGTGTCTCGGCGCAAACGGCACCTGCTGCTACAGCAGCGCCTGCTGCACCCGCAGTAACGTCAAATGCGGATGCAGGCAAGACCGGTGCGCTGGGTGTTCAAAGTGCCAATATTTTTTCAATTGCCCCCGATGCCAATACCGACCCCAAGTACGCTGACCAAAACAACGGTGAGCGTGGCAAGGTTCAGCCTGGCAACAATGCGCCTATGTGGCGCCAAGTCGGTGCGGGCGTTACAGGCTACAGCAGCCTGCCTGCCTCTGAAGCGCCAGAAGCCGGCAATCTCATTCAGCCTTTTGTTCAGTACCCAGGCTCCAAGCTCACCACAGCAGGTGAAGCATGGCGTCAAGTGCGCAACAACTGGATCATCCCTTACGGCGGTTCTTTGTTGCTCATCGTGGCTTTGGCCATTGCAATCTTCTATTACGGCAAAGGCACCATGAAGTTGCATGGCGCTGAAACGGGTCGCAAGATTGAACGTTTTACACCGCTAGAGCGGGCCGCACATTGGACCAACGCCATCACATTTGTGGCGCTTGCAGTCTCGGGTGTGGTCATTGCCTTTGGCAAGTATTTCTTGCTGCCCATCATGGGCTCGGCTTTGTTTGGTTGGCTCACTTACGCGCTCAAAAACATTCACAACTTTGCAGGCCCCTTGTTTGCGGTCTCGCTCATCATTGTGTTTGTCACCTTCATCAAAGACAACATGCCTAGCAAAGAAGACATCACCTGGTTGCTCAAAGGTGGTGGCATGTTCTCAGGTCAAGAGGTACCCTCACATCGTTTCAATGCTGGCGAAAAAGTGGTGTTCTGGTTTGGCGTGTTGGGCTTGGGTGTCATTGTGGTGGCTTCTGGTTTGGTGCTCGACAAACTGATTCCTGGTCTCATTTATGAACGCGGCACCATGCAAATTGCCAACATGATTCATGGTGTTGCCACCGTGCTCATGATGGCCATGTTCATGGGCCACATTTACATGGGTACCGTTGGCATGCAAGGCGCTTACAGTGCCATGCGCACTGGCTATGTCGATGAAACTTGGGCCAAAGAACATCACGAACTTTGGTACAACGACATCAAAGCAGGCAAAATTCCTGCCCAAAGATCTCCCGAAGCAGTTGCGCATGCGGGTACCGCTTCCACATCGGCATCTGCCTGAAGCTTGAGGACTCAAACCATGAAAAAAACATTCATCAGCTTAGCCACCTTGGTACTGGTTTCTTTGTTCAGTGCCTCTGCCATGGCCAAATTACCAGCCCTCAGCGACGAAGCCAAGGCCAAAGCCGCAGAAGCTGCTGCTAAAACCGCCCACGGCAACAAAGTGGCAGATTTTCAGTTGTGCAAGTCACGCGAAAAAGTAGCTGCACACTATTACAAAACCGCCAAGGCCAGCGGTAAGCAAACCACACCCCCTGTGGCCACGCCCCCCTGTGCAGACCCTGGACCCTTTGTAGCAGCTGCGCCTGCCCCAGCCGCGCCTGCCGTTGCTGCAGCTCCAGCAGCGGGTGCTAAACCTGCTGCCCCAGCCGCCGCGCCTGCAGCGGCTGCACCCGCTAAAAAATCTTAAGTTTTCCCTGAATTCTTCGGGCTAAAAGTCCCTCGCTGAATAAGCGTGGGACTTTTTGCGTTAGGCTCTCGTTTGCTTCACCCAAATCAACATGTCTTCAACTTCTTTGCTTAAACCCAGGCTGACGAATGCGCGCGCAGAACTGACGCGTCAAATCAAGGTTGTCAATGAGTTTGGAGAGAGCTCACAAATTCACATTCCTGCGGAGCGAGCGCTCACCGTGTATTTGGACAAAAAAGAATTGGTCACCCTCATGACCTTGGGCGCCAGCCCCGAATTCTTGGTCCTTGGCTTTTTGCTCAATCAACGCCTCATTCAATCTGTCAACGAAATTGAGTCGATCACGGTTGATTGGACTTTGGGTGAAGGCGAGCTGGGTCAGCCCGGCGTGGCCGCCATCAAAACGCGCGAGGGCTTAAGCCAAGCT
The DNA here is from genome assembly GCA_044360785.1 of Limnohabitans sp. GTDB lineage: Bacteria > Pseudomonadota > Gammaproteobacteria > Burkholderiales > Burkholderiaceae_C > Limnohabitans_A. Next base: position 2,863 of record JBIKJX010000120.1, on the reverse strand, counting down.
GGCCCCAAAACGGCTGCGCGTGTGGTCACCACAGGTTGCGGGCAAGGCAGTGTGTTCGGTGATTTGGTGAATGACATCGATCAAATTCAATTGCCAGAAGATGCACACATTTCGCAGGCCACTTTGTACGAGTTGGTCAACGCCATTCGCATTCAAGAAACCACCTACAAGTCTTCCGGTTCTGTTCATGGTTGCGCACTTTTCAAGGGCGCCGAGATGTTGATGTTTGTGGAAGATGTGGGACGACACAATGCTGTCGACACCATTGCTGGTTGGATGGCCATGAATGAAGTCAGCGGCCACGACAAAGTTTTCTACACCACGGGCCGACTCACCAGCGAGATGGTCATCAAATCGGCACAAATGGGCGTGCCGATTGCTGTCTCTCGCAGCGGCATTACCCAAATGGGTTTGGAAGTGGCCGAGCGCGTTCAGTTGTGCGCCATTGGCCGTGCTACCAACAAGCGCTTCTTGTGTTTCAGTGTGCCGCACAGAGTCAAGTGGCAGCCGGAGTTAGCAGAAGTCCATCAAAAGCCTGCGCTTCATGAATCCTAAACCTGCCGGTATGAATCCTATGTCGTGGCAACGTGCGATGCAGTTGGGTTGGCGCAATCTGTGGCGAGACCTTCGCTCGGGCGAGTTGAACTTGCTGGTTTTGTCGGTGGTGTTGGCCGTGGCGGCCCTTTCCGCAGTTGGATTCTTTTCTGATCGTTTGCAAGCAGGATTATGGCGTGATGCCCGCCAACTCATCGGTGGCGATGCTGTGCTGGTCAGTGACAAACCCACAGCAGAAAACTTTGTTCAAAAAGCCAAACAATTGGGTCTTAAAACCAATGCCATATTGAGTTTTCCCAGCATGGCACGCGCTGACGATGCGCAAGGTGGCGAAACCAAACTGGTGGCCCTCAAGGCTGTGTCAGAAGGCTATCCACTTCGAGGTCAATTGACCTTGCGCAATGACTCTGGCAATGGCACTTCTGACAATCCAACTTCGCTGGTAACGCGTCAAGTGCCCTCTTCGGGGCAGGCTTGGGTAGATCCTGCTTTGCTGGATGTGTTGAACATCAAGTTGGGCGACAAACTCTGGCTGGGCGATCAGTCATTTCAAATCAGTGCCCTGATAGACAGAGAGCCAGACCGTGGTGCTGGCTTCATGAATTTTGCGCCCAGGGTCATGGTCAATCTCATTGATATCCCTGCGACTGGGCTCGTTCAACCAGCCAGTCGCTTGTCATATCGTTTGGCAGTTGCAGGCGAAGAATCTCAGGCCAATGTCCAAAAGTTCATCCAGTGGGCAAGGGAAGAAGTTGCCAAGCCCGAAGTGCGCGGTGTTCAAGTTGAGTCGATGGAAAGCGGTCGTCCTGAGTTGCGACAAACCCTCGATCGTGCTGAAAAATTCTTGAACTTGGTTGCGCTGCTGGCTGCGCTTTTGTGTGCTGTTGCCGTTGCGCTGGCCGCCAGAACCTTTGCAGCCAAGCACCTCGATGCGTGTGCATTGTTGCGTGTACTGGGACAAAGCCAACAAACACTTTCAATTGCTTACGCTTTTGAATTCATCACGGCGGGACTGGTTGCCAGTTTGTTGGGTGTCATGGTGGGCTATGGCGTTCATTACGCATTTGTGTGGTTATTGGCGGGATTGGTCGATGTGCAATTACCCTCTGCAACAGGTGCTCCCGCATGGCTGGGTTTGGGCATGGGCTTGACGCTTTTATTGGCCTTTGGATTGCCGCCTGTTTTGCAATTGGCACAAGTGCCAGCGTTGCGAGTGATTCGCCGTGACATGGGTGGTTTGCAACCTGCGTCTGTGGGTGTTTTGATTGCAGGTTTGTTGGGCTTTGCTGGCGCCCTGATGTGGGCCAGTCGTGATGTCAAATTAGGCTTGATGACGGTAGGTGGTTTTGCCATTGCCACACTCTTGTTTGCAGGTGCAACTTGGTTGGCTTTGAAATTGTTGCGCAGCTGGGTGCCAAGCAACACCACCCCTCGATGGTTGTTGTTGGCCACTCGCCAAGTCATGGCACGCCCAGTCTACGCAGTGGTGCAGGTGAGCGCTTTGTCGGTCGGTTTGTTGGCACTGGTGCTGTTGGTTTTGTTGCGCACTGATCTCATTGGTAGTTGGCGCAAGGCGACGCCTGTCAACGCCCCCGATCGTTTTGTGATCAATGTCCAACCCGAACAAACACAAGCTTTCCAAAGCACATTGAAACAAACCGGCGTTCAAAATTACGATTGGTATCCCATGATTCGTGGCCGTTTGGTGGCCATCAATGGCAAGATCGTCAGCCCGCAAGATTACACAGACGAACGGGCCAAGCGATTGGTTGACCGTGAATTCAATTTGTCGTCAAGGGCTGCCAAACCCGAACACAACGAAGTGGTCAAAGGGTCATGGTTAGAAAATGAAAAAGACGCCGTCAGTGTAGAGGTTGGTATTGCCAAAACCTTGGGCCTAAAGATGGGTGACCGCCTCCAATTTGACATTGGCGGTGTTATGTCTGAGGGGCGTGTAACTTCGCTGCGCAAAGTTGACTGGGGTTCCATGCGTGCTAACTTTTTTGTCATTTACCCCGTCGACAATTTGCCCAATGTGCCCCTGAGTTACATGGCCGCTTTCAAGTCACCTGATGTGCCATCTTTTGAGCGCAACTTGCTTCAACAGTTTCCCAATGTCACCAGTGTTGATTTGCGCGCTTCATTGACGCAGGTGCAAAAAGTATTAGACCAAGTCATTCGGGCGGTGGAGTTTTTGTTTGCCTTTACGTTGCTGGCGGGTTTGTTGGTGCTGACAGCAGCCGTCACTTCGACACGCGAAGAACGCAAGCGTGAATTTGCCATCATGCGTGCGTTGGGTGCGACGGGT
>JBIKJX010000119.1:0-5687 GCA_044360785.1 Limnohabitans sp. | reverse complement strand
CGACAAGTTCCCTTACATGACCGACTACGTCGTGCCCTCTGGCGTGCGCATTGCCAACGTCGACCGCGTTCGATTGGGTGCGCACTTGGCATCAGGCACCACTGTCATGCACGAAGGTTTTTGCAACTTCAATGCAGGCACTTTGGGTGCGTCCATGGTGGAAGGTCGCATCAGTGCGGGTGTGTTGGTCGACGATCAAAGCGATGTGGGCGGTGGCGCTTCCATCATGGGCACCTTGTCAGGTGGCGGCAAAGAGGTGATCTCTATTGGCAAGCGTTGCTTGCTCGGTGCCAACTCAGGCATTGGCATTTCTTTGGGCGACGACTGTGTGGTGGAAGCGGGTTGCTATGTGACCGGCGGCACGCGCGTCAAAATGCCCGATGGCAGCGTGGTCAAAGCCCGTGAACTGTCAGGTCGCAACGGCATTTTGTTCCGCCGCGATTCACAATCTGGTGCTGTTCAAGCCATTCCCCGCACAGAAAGCTGGGGCAGCTTGAACGCCGATTTGCACAAGAACTGATCGGTTCGTCTAGCTTGATTTGGCCAAATGCTTTTTGGCCAAATCAACGTACCAATCCAAACACCCTGGGTTGGCCATGGCATCTTTGTTCACCACTTTTTCGAGTGGCTGACCCAACATCAATTTCTTAATGGGCAACTCTTGTTTCTTGCCCGACAAGGTTCTGGGAATTTCTGCAACCTGAAAAATTTCATTGGGCACAAAGCGCGGACTGAGTGCAGTTTTGATTGCGGTATTCAATTTGTTTTTAACGTCTTCCGTTAAATTCACGCCCGGCATTAGAACCACAAACAAAGGCATGTAACTTTCGCGGCCTAAGTATTCAAGGTCCACCACCATGCTGTCCATCACTTCTGGCAAGGCCTCAACCGCGCTGTAGAGCTCGCTGGTTCCCATGCGCAAACCGTGCCGGTTGATGGTGGCATCGCTCCGTCCAAAAATAACGCAACCTTCGCCGCCTTTTTTACCTTGACCCGCCGCACCAATTCGCAACCAATCGCCATGTCGCCAAACGCCACCAAGCGATGCGTCAGCATCACCGCCGCCTGGCTTGCGGCCGTGGCCTGCAGGGTACATTTCAAAATAACTGGCCAAGTAGCGAACGTTGTGGGTATCGTTCCAAAAATACAAGGGCATAGAGGGAATAGGTTGCACACAAACCAGTTCACCCACTTCACCATGTACGGGCTCGCCTGCTTCGCTCCAAGCCTCTACGGCGCACCCCAACAAACGACATTGCATGACGCCGGGTTCTTGTGGCAGTTCTCGATTGCCGCCAATGAACGCGCCACAAAAATCAGTGCCACCAGAAATATTGCACCACCAAATGTCACCATCCGTTTCGCGGTGAAGGTGCGTTGACTGGCTGTACTGACTTTGGATTTTTTTAAACTGTGCATTGCCCCATTTTTGGGTATCTGGCGAAAGGGGAGAGCCTGTGGTGCCCAATGCGCGAATCTTTGAAAGATCGCCACAGGCAAGCAAGTCAATGCCTGCCTTCTGACAGTTCGCAAAGAATGCGGCACCCGCGCCAAAAAATGTCACTTGATTGTCTGCCGCAAAACGCCACAGCGTTGTCCAATCAGGATGGTCTTTGCTACCGCCAGGGTTACCGTCGTAAATGACGCAGGTGGTGCCATTGAGCAGGCCGCCCACTTGGGCATTCCACATCACCCAACCGGTTGAGCTGTACCAATGGAAACGCTCACCCCAACTGTTCGGGTGATAACTGCAACCCACATCGTTGTGCAAAATTTTCAGCGCCATGGCCACAATGAGCGTGCCACCGTGACCATGCACAATGGGTTTAGGCAAGCCTGTGGTGCCGCTCGAGTAAACCACCCACAAAGGGTGATCAAACGGCAAGTCCATGGGCGCAAATTGATCGATCAAGGGCCCCTGTTGCAAAGTGGTTTGCGAAAAACGAATGGCCGCAGCCACTTCGTTGCTGGCCAAATCTGCAACACCGACATTGTCGTGAACGATGACATGCTGCACCGAAGGCAAGGCATCTTTCAACTCTTGAACCACACTCATGCGATCATAGTTTTTGCCGCCATAGGTCACACCATCGCAGGCAATCAACACCTTGGGTTCAATTTGTTTGAATCTGTCGAGAACGGCCAAGGTGCCCATGTCGGGGGCACAAATGCTCCACACACCGCCCACACTGATGGTGGCTAAAAACGCAATGATGGCTTCAGGAATGTTTGGCAAATATGCCGCCACACGATCACCAGGTTGCAAGCCTTGCGCTTGAAGGTGAAGCGCCATGGAAGCAATTCTTCGCCTCAGTTCTGGCCATGAAATTTCTTGTCGCACGCCCAATTCATTTTGTGCAATGAGGGCTGGAAAACCTGCTGCATGCGCCGCATCGACATGTCGCAAAACTTGACTGGCGTAATTGACCTTGGCGCCAGGAAACCAAACTGCACCCGGCATGGCATTTTTGGCCAGAACGGCCGTATGGGGTGTTGGCGATTGCAATTCAAAGTAATCCCAAATGCTCTGCCAAAACGCATCCAAATCTGAAATAGACCATTGCCACAGGTCTTCATAGCGCTCAAAAGAAATGCCGCGGTTTTGCTTTAGCCAGTTTTGGTAAAGCCGAATTTGCGGCACATAGTTCGCATGCGCGGTAGGCGCAACAATGAGGGGTTCTTTAGGCGGTATTGTCATTTTTTCATGCGCTCACTTTGCCAATAAACATCCGTACCTCCGTCCATACGGTTGAGCACGCGCGACAGAACAAACATCAAGTCTGAAAGCCGATTTAAATATTGGCGAGGCGCATCATTTAACGCCTCTTCATTGCCAAGCGCCACTGTGGCGCGCTCTGCACGTCTGGCCACTGTGCGGCAAATGTGGGCCTGCGAGGCCGCACGGTTGCCTGCCGGCAAAATAAATTCTTCGAGTTTGGGCAGCGCTGCGTTGTACTTTTCAAGGGCTTGGTCCAAGACCACCACCGCCTCTGCCTTCAACAACTCAAAGCCAGGAATAGACAGCTCTCCACCCAAATTGAACAGTTGATGCTGAACCTCGACCAACAGCATGCGAACATCGTCCGGCATGGCCTCGCACAGCAACAAGCCGATGTGCGAGTTCAACTCATCGACATCGCCCATGGCATGAACGCGCAAACTGTTTTTGGACACACGCTGGTTGTTGCCTAAACCCGTGGTTCCTTCGTCGCCCGTGCGGGTTGCAATTTGTGTGAGCCGATTACCCATGGTGTTTCCCCTGTGCTGAGACGACTGCAAAAATGATCGTCTGCGCGTAAACTCTCATTTTGACCGAGTTTGACAAGATTTCGTCATGCTTGATTCACCAACGCGACTGACCCTCACTTCAGCGCATTGCAACGCACCCCGACTTCGGAGCTACACCATGAACGCACCCACACAAGCAGCCCACTTGGCCCCAGCGGTACAAGCCCGCCCCGTGCCGCAAGCTTTCATCGATGCGCTGAAAAACCGCTTTGGCGAGAATTGCTCAACGGCTTTGGTCATTCGTGAGCAACATGGCCGCGATGAATCTGCCTTTGCGCCTGTGCCGCCGCCTTCGGCAGTGGTTTTTGCCGAGTGCACTCAAGACGTCTCAGATGCCGTGAAGCTGGCAAGCGAGTACCAAGTTCCTGTCATCCCCTTTGGCGTGGGCTCGTCCTTAGAAGGACACCTGTTAGCCGTTCAGGGCGGCATCAGCATTGACCTCACGCGCATGAACAAAGTGTTGTCCATCAATGCTGAAGACTTGACTGTCACGGTTCAGCCTGGTGTGACTCGCAAGCAATTGAACGAAGAAATTAAATCCACCGGTTTATTTTTTCCCATCGATCCCGGCGCCGATGCCACGCTGGGCGGCATGAGCGCAACCCGCGCCAGTGGCACCAATGCGGTCCGTTATGGCACCATGCGTGAAAATGTCTTGGCGCTCGAGGTTGTCACGGCCTCTGGCGAAGTCATTCGAACAGGGACACGCGCCAAAAAATCAAGCGCAGGCTATGACCTCACACGTTTGTTTGTTGGCAGCGAGGGTACTTTGGGCGTGCTGACAGAAATTACGGTTCGCTTGTACCCATTACCTGAAGCTATTTCGGCCGCCATCTGTTCCTTCCCCAGCATTGCGGCGGCTGTTCAAACCGTTATTCAAATCATTCAGTTGGGGGTTCCCATCGCCCGCGTTGAACTCATTGACCACAACACCGTGCGAATGGTGAATGCTTATGCCAAATTGGGTCTGCGGGAAGAGCCCATGCTGTTGATGGAGTTTCATGGCTCGCCCGCCGGCGTTAAAGAGCAAGCCGAAACCGTGCAAGAGCTTGCCAGCGACCATGGCGGCAACGCTTTCGAATGGGCCACTACACCCGAGGAGCGCACACGCCTTTGGACGGCTCGCCACAACGCCTACTTTGCAGCGCTCCAAAGCAAGCCCGGTTGCCGCGCCATCAGCACAGATACCTGTGTACCCATCAGCAAGTTGGCCGATTGTCTGCTCGACTCCATCACCGAAACCGACGCCAGTGGCTTGCCTTATTTTTTAGTGGGTCATGTGGGCGATGGCAATTTTCACTTTGGTTACCTCATCAACCCTGAAATTCCTCATGAAAGAGAAGTGGCCGAAGACCTCAATCACAAATTGGTCAGCAGAGCCCTGCGCTTAGGCGGTACCTGCACAGGCGAGCATGGGATTGGTTTGCACAAAATGGACTTCCTGGTGACAGAAGCCGGAGTAGGCGCCGTCAGCATGATGAAGACCATCAAACAAGCGCTAGACCCGCACAACATCATGAACCCCGGAAAAATTTTCCATTGAAAGTCTTTCCCAAACAAAAGGGCTCTCAAATTTCTTGAGAGCCCTTTTTTCTTATGGCTGTCTTTGCTGCTTGTCTTTTTTGTTGTCAGCCTCGAAGCCGGTCAATCAAACCATTGAGCTCATCCAAGGATCCAAATTGGATAGACAGCTCACCCATTTCTTCAAACCTTCCGTGGCGCTTGACGCGCTTTTTAATGCGCACCTCGACCTCGGCCATTAGCAAGTCTGACAGTTCTTCTTCAACACGTTTGATGTCGCGTGACTTTTCTTTTTTGGGTTTTTGTTGAACCAATGAAAACTCTGCACTGAGTTTTTTCACCAAGCTTTCGGCCTCTCGGACCGACATCTTTTTGGCGCTGATTTGATTGGCGGCCGTAATTTGTGCCGCCCTGTCGAGCCCCAAAAGTGCACGGGCATGGCCCATGTCGATGTCGCCCGCCATGAGCATGGTTTGCACAGGGTCCGCCAAATTCAACAAGCGAAGCAAATTGCTGGCGGCACTTCGAGAACGGCCAACGGCCTGTGCCGCTGTTTCGTGAGTGAGTCCAAACTCCTTGATGAGGCGTTGTAAACCTTGGGCTTCTTCCAATGGGTTCAGGTCTTCACGTTGAATATTTTCAATGAGTGCCATGGCCGCCGCCGCCTCATTTGGAACGTCCCGAACCAACACGGGTACCTCACTCAAGCCCGCTAAACGCGACGCACGAAAGCGCCGCTCACCGGCAATGATTTCATATTTGCCTTCATTGGGACCCTCGCTCAACTTGCGAACCAAGATCGGTTGCATGATGCCCTGGGCTTTGATGGATTCGGCCAATTCGTACAATGCGCCCTCGTCCATCCGTGTCCGTGGTTG
>JBIKJX010000118.1:0-5715 GCA_044360785.1 Limnohabitans sp. | reverse complement strand
CTTGGATGACTTCAAACGTGTTGCTCAAACTCCCAAGGCAGTTATTTGCGGGCTGATTCCCCAGTTCATCTTGCTGCCCGTGGCCACATGGGCTGCCACACTGTGGCTAGATCTGCCCCCCAACGTTGAAGCCGCCATGATTTTGGTCGCAGCGTGCCCTGGTGGAAGCCTCAGCAATGTTGTGACCCACATGGGGCGCGGCAATACAGCGCTGTCGGTCAGCATCTCAGCCGTGGCCAGCATCATTGCCCTCTTTGCCACGCCTTTCAATTTCAGTTGGATGATGGCTGCCAATCCAGAAACGGCCTCTTGGCTGAAAGAACTGTCCATTGACGCTTCGGGCATATGGATCAGTTTATTTTTGCTCCTTGGGGTGCCGCTCAGCTTAGGCTTGTTGACTTCTCATCGCTTTCCTGAATTCACTGAACGCATCAGAAAACCTCTTGGCAATTTTTCTCTGGTGGCGCTGCTGCTCTTCATTGTGGCGGGGCTGATCAAAGAACGTCAATTGCTCACCTTGGGCTTACTGCCCACTTTACTGCTGGTCGTTTTACACAACGCCAGTGGTTTATTTTTTGGCTGGTTAACCAGTCATTTGATGGGCGTGAGCGAACGCGATCGCCGTGCAGTGATGATTGAAGGAGGCATGCAAAATTCCGGCTTGGCGCTGGGCATCATTGCAGTTCAATTTAACAGCGACCTTGGCATGGTGACTTTGGCCAGCCTGTGGGGTATTTGGCATATCGTGAGTGGCATGAGTTTGGCCTATGTGTGGAGAAGAAAAGATGCTCGATTGCTTAATTAAAAACGGCACACTGATCGACGGCACTGGCCAAAAACCATTCACCGCAGACCTTGGTATTCAAGGTGGCCTGATCACTCGCATCGGTCAAATCAACGAACCCGCCAAAGAAACCATCGACGCCACTGGCCTTTGGATCACTCCCGGCTTTGTTGATTTACACACCCACTACGATGGTCAAGTCACATGGGATGAATGCTTCACACCCAGCATCTACCACGGCGTGACCACTGTGGTGATGGGCAATTGCGGTGTAGGTTTTGCACCTAAGCGTCCAGGCACAGAAGATGATTTGGTCAAACTCATGGAAGGTGTAGAAGACATTCCTGGTGCGGCACTGCACGAAGGCATTGTTTGGAATTGGGAAAGCTTTCCGCAGTACATGGATGCATTGGCGGCCAAACCACACAGCCTAGATTTTTTGGTTCAAGTACCGCACGACCCTTTGCGCATGTATGTCATGAAAGAGCGCGCCTTGGCGCAAGAAGCGGCTACAGCCCAAGACATTGAACAAATGCGAACACTTCTTCGAGAAGCACTACAAGCGGGCGCTGTGGGTTTTAGCACAGGCCGCAGCGACAACCACCGAACCTCTGAAGGCAAAGAGACACCCGCTGCTGAGGCCAGCCATGCGGAACTGACAGGTTTGGCGCAGGCCTTCCATGGCCTGTCTCACGGGGTCGTCCAAATGGTGAGTGACTACAACTTGTTGAAAGGTCCCACCGAATTTGATGCTGAATTTGATTTGGTTGAGGCCATTGCCAAAGCCAGCGGCAAATCACTGTCATTGACCTGGCTACAAAGAGACCCAGGTGGCGAACAATATTTGCGCATTCAAGAGCGCGTTGAAAAGGCAGTGGCCAATGGCTTGCCCCTCTTCATGCAAACAGGCGCACGCGGCATTGGGGTACTGAATGGACTCAATGCCAGCTTCCATCCCTTCATGGGATTTCCCTCTTACAAAGAAGTGTCCCATTTGCCTTTGGCAGAGCGTGCTGCAGCTCTCCGCGATCCCGCCAGAAAAGCACGCATCCTTTCAGAAAAATCTGAGCGGCTCGCCGGGGATGGCAGCTCTATTCCCCCGTTGGTAGACATCTTGCTGGCCAAAATAGACATGATCAGTGGTCGCATGTTTCCACTTGAAGCCAACTTGAATTACGAGCCCTCGGTGATGGAAAGTTTCTTGGTACGCGCCAAACAAAAAGGTGTCACGCCCCTAGAAGTCATTTACGATCATTTGAGCGCAGGCCATGGTGAAGGTTTGATTTACTTTCCCATCTTCAATTACAACGAAGGCAACTTAGATACCGTTCGCAAAATGTTGGCGCACCCCCGAAGTTTGAGTGGCCTCAGCGATGCCGGCGCACACGTGGGAACTGTGTGCGATGCCAGCTTCACCACCTTCATGTTGACGCATTGGGTCCAAGGTCGTCACAAAGACGCTCTACCACTTGAAACGGTCATTGAGATGCTGACCCACCGCAATGCGCACTATTTGGGCCTCAAAGACCGGGGCGTCTTGGCAATCGGCATGCGTGCTGACATCAACGCCATCGACCCTCAAAAATTGAGTGTTGGTTTACCTCAATTGGTACGCGATCTGCCCGCAGGTGGCAAACGCTTTTTGCAAAAAGCTGAGGGCTATGTGGCCACTTGGGTTGCTGGTGCGCAAGTGCAACGCCAAGGTGAGATCACATCGGCTCGACCCGGAAAATTGGTGCGCATGAGCTGAACCGCTGGGTTGACCTTAATCTTTGCGCCAAGCAGGCAAAACCCAGTTATTCCAAATGGACAGCACTCTCAAGACGACGGTCACCAAAGCGCAGACCATCATGCAAAACCAAGGCTCAGATTCAAGTGCTTCAAGCATGATGTAAACAACGCCACCCGCCACTGAGCACAGCGCATAGGGTCGATGGTCTCTGAAAGATACAGGGATTTCGTTGCAAACAATGTCGCGCAACACGCCCCCAAAAATACCTGTAATCAAGCCCATCAAAATGGCCACTGTGGGGGACAAGTCCAGCGCCAAGGATTGGGCTACCCCAGAGACCGTAAACAAGCCCAAACCCAAGGTGTCCGGCCATTGAATGGTTTTGGCTGTTAATTCAAAATGTCTTTGGCGCATAAAGGTGATGGACAAAATGCACAGCCCCAAAACGGCCCATAAAACAATTTCATTTTCTACCCAAAAAAATGGTCTTTGATCTAGCAAGATGTCGCGCAGGGTGGCGCCGCCAAAGGCCGCCAAAAATCCCACCACACAGACCCCCACCACATCCATGCGCTTGCGAGCGGCCACCATAATCCCGGACAGAGCAAATGCCAAAGTCGCCAGCAGTTCAATGCTAGGCAACACAGTGGATCCCCAAGTTTCAAAACTGTTCATGATCCCCTGACCTTAATACAAGTGGACGTCGTTTTTGACGTGTTTGCGTTTTCCGCTGTCAGAGCAGGGGTGCTCATGGCAAGACATAATGTCGCTTGACCTGCCTGCGCCCACTCAGCCTTCGTTCAACGCAACTTGTTTTCAAAATGCAAATTAACTCACTTCGCATGGACGGGGTCGACACCCCCATCATCCCCACCATTGCAGCTTTGGTCAGAAACAACCCAGGCACCATTTCCTTAGGACAAGGCGTGGTCAACTACGGCCCGCCAGCCGAAGCCATTGCAGCCCTGCCCAGCATGATGGGCGACGGAAGTTTGCACAAATATTTGGGCGTCAGCGGCCACCCCGGTTTGGTCGAAGCCATTCAAACCAAACTGGCGCAAGAGAATCAAATTCATTTAGGTTCAGACGCTTTGTTGATGGTCACAGCTGGCAGCAACATGGCATTTTTGAATTCAGTACTTGCAGTGGCTGACCCTGGGGACGAATTCATTTTGCCCATGCCGTTTTATTTCAATCAAGAAATGGCCATTCGCATGTGTGGCTGTGTGCCTGTACCTGTCCCTTCCAACGAAGACTGGAGTCTGAATGTGGAAGCCATGGCCGCGGCCATCACGCCACGGACGCGCGCCATCATCACGGTGTCACCGAACAACCCCACAGGGGCTGTTTACTCGGAAGCTTCTCTTCGCGCCATCAACGCCTTGTGCGCACAACACGGCCTCTATCACTTCAGTGATGAGGCCTATGAATACTTCACCTATGAAGGCGTCAAACACTTCTCCCCCGCCAGCATTCCTGGCGCCATGAAGCACACCCTCTCGTTTTATTCCATGTCGAAAAACTACGGCATGGCCAGCTGGCGTGTGGGCTATGTGATCTTTCCAGCCAACTTGTTCGATGCCATGAACAAGGTGCAAGACACCAACCTCATCTGCGCACCGATGCCCTCACAGTTGTTGGCATTGGAAGCCTTGAAAAAAGGCAAGGCATGGGTCGCCCCCAAGGTAGAGGCCATGAGCCAAGTTCGGCAAACGGTTTACCAAACCCTTGAAACATTGGGCGACTTGGTGCAGTTCCCCAAAACGCAAGGCGCTTTTTATGTGCTGATGAAATTACCTGGTTTAACGCAAGGTACTGAGGCCATCGCCTTCAATCGCGCCATGACTGAGAAGTTCAAAGTGGCGTCCATTCCAGGTTTTGCATTCGGGCTCACACAAACACATGAAGCCAATTACCAGCGCTTGTCTTACGGCGCATTGGAAGCGGCTAGTGTGGCCGAAGGTGTACAGCGGTATGTGGCAGCTGTTCAAGATTGGTACAGCAAGCGCTGATTGACTGTTACTGAAGCCCACCTTTAAGTGCATCTGGCACTGGCAAGGGCATGACCTCGATGCCCTCTTCAAGCAAGTCTTTTGTTTCCTCGACAGAGGCTTGACCTCGGATGTTGCGTTCTTCAGATTCGCCGTAATGCATTTTTCGTGCTTCTTCGGCAAAGTTTTGGCCAACGTCTTCGGTATTCGCAATGACATGCTTGACCATCTTCATCCAAGCTTCTTGCACCATCTCCGCTGCTTCTGGGTGAACCTGCGCAAGGCTTGATGCAACCGTTTCAGCATTAGGTGCTGCGGGTGCACTGGCTGAAGTCACTGAACTGCCAGCCGCACTCGCAGGTTCTTCCGATGGCGTTGATTTGTTGGGTCGAGGCTCTGCAGCGCCCAAGTTCAATCTTGGTGCAGAGGGCAACTTGCGAACCTCGGTATTGGCACACATTGGGCACGCCACTAACCCTCTTTCGCGCTGAGATTGGTAATCTTCTTCAGAGCCAAACCAGCCCTCAAAGGTATGCATACTTGCGCACTGAAGGTTCAAGACTTTCATGGTGCACGCTGCCATTCCAAGGCGTGAAGGCCCAGCAAAATATTTTGCAACCAGAACATGCCTGTCAATGTCTTGGCGTCGGTCACTTTGCCATTCAAGCAATCTTGCTGCAGCGATTCTGGTGTTTGCAAAAACACTTCCAAGAATTCGCCATCATCCAAACTGCGCTCACCTAAAGTTAAATCTTTGGCAAACCAAACTTCAATGAACTCGGTGGAATAGGAAATAACAGGATGTAAAACACCTGCCTTGGCCCATTGCTGAGCGCGGTAACCTGTTTCTTCAAACAACTCACGCTGCGCACATTGAAGCGTCGATTCATGGGGATCAAGTTTGCCCGCGGGAAACTCAATCATGACTTGTTGAACTGGGTAGCGGTACTGTCGCTCCATGACCAAGCGCAGCGGTTGGCCTGGCTCTTCCAACATGGCAATGATCATGACGGCACCGGGATGGGTCACATATTCACGGGTTGCCTGTGAGCCATCCGGCAAAGCAACGGTATCGCGAAACACATGGAGAAAATGACCGCTAAAGAGCGCTTGGCTCTTTAGCTTTATTTCAATCAGATGCGCATCCACCTGATTGTTCATGTTCAATTGGCCAACATTTGGGTCACTGAGCGAGCGCACAATGACAT
>JBIKJX010000117.1:0-5744 GCA_044360785.1 Limnohabitans sp. | reverse complement strand
ATGCTCAAGGCTTTGAGCATGGCGGCGCGCGCCCGCCATGCCAGCGCCGAAGCAAGCACCGCGAGCGACACCGCGTAGTTCATTGCGTCGCCCGCAAAATCGACCGCGTCTGCCAGCAAAGAAAGTGACCCAGACTGAACGCCAGCCACGATCTCGACCAGGAACATCGCGGCATTGACCAAGAGGGCAATCCAGAGGATCTTGCGGTAACGGGCCAGGTTGACAATGGCATCAAGTTTGGGTGCGACATGGTCACAGCAGTGGGTGGACATGGGTTTTCCTTTCAATTCTTGCATTAGAAACCCTGGAGCCGCTACAGTGTCAAATACTTATTTAAAGCAGGACCATCTAATGCAGATAAAGGAACTTGCCCTCGCCACCGGCGTGGATGTCGAAACCATCCGTTACTACGAAAAACAGGGCTTGATGCCCACGCATGGCGTCTAACTTTTTCGAAAACAAGCGCGAGCCCCAAGCCAAGCGTCTAACTTTTGGGTGCAAAATGACACGGCTCAACGCAAATTTGGATGTTTTGGCTGGAAAGTTACATAATGTAACTTTTGGGGTTATTGCACGAAATATTACACGTTTAATAAAAACACCTATAAGTCGTTGATTTATATAGATTTTTGACGAGCCTGGATTTCTGTTAATCCGTAGGTCCCTGGTTCGAGCCCAGGTCGAGGAGCCAAATTTTTTGAAAAAATTAAGGGGTTACGTGAATACGTAGCCCCTTTTTGTTTGTGCAACAGCTGAAAGTCTAGTGGTTTTTAGCCGCTTGCCTCGTGCGTTGTAAGCAAGAATCCGGACACTTCAAACAGGTGTGTATTTCTTCGTATTAGAACGCTACTTTCTCGGCTTCCAAATAGGCCAAGCTCACATATTTGCCAATGTTGCCGTCAAAGCCCTGCATGGACTTAGCCCTTGAGGCCACTCGAGGGTCTTTCATCACGGCCGCTCTGGCCTCAGCTTCAGACTTACCACCTTCCACTGCTTTGAGGCAAGGCTCCCAGATGCCCGACATGAATTCGCCATAGGTCTTGAGTAAGTCTGGGCGGGCTTGACCGTGGCCTGGCACCCAGAGCTGCTGCCCTGTAGCAGCCTCTAAGCTTTTGTAATATTTGAAGGTGCCAGGGTAAGAGCCTTCGTCCATGTTGGCAATCCGGTTGGTCATGGCGATGTCACCCACAGCCGTTACCTTGTCTTGCACAACCTCGACACACAAATCCGATGGCGTATGCGCCGTACCGTAGTGGTGCATCCGAAATGTCACATCGCCGATCTGAATCGCTTGACCATGCTGAACGGGCGTGTTGGGTACTACCACCTGGGTGCCCAAAGTGGACTGGTTGGTCCAGCGCTCCATCAGGCTGCGCCACAAGTTGCCCTCTGCACCTTTGAGTTTTTCGATGGTGCTGGGCAGTGAGTAAATGGGCAACTTGTCGCCATAGGTTTTGACAAAGGCGTGGTTGCCAAGCCAATGGTCACCGTGGTAGTGACTGTTGAACACGGCCACAACAGGTTTATCGGTGACCTTGCGAATCATGCGGATAGCCATCTGGCCAATTTGCAGAGAAGCACCCGAATCGATCACTACCACACCGGCCGCAGTGACCACAAATATCACGTTGGCCATCATCCCTCGGTTTTCAGGGGTGGGAAATCCGTCGGGGGAGTAGATCATCCAGACGTGTTGCGACAGCTTTTGTGCCGAAATGTCGGCTACGGGAGGTCCTTCAATGAAGTCCTGCGTCTGCTGAGCGAGTAAACGCGCCTCGGGCCAAAGGGCTGCGCCGCCGATGGCAGCGCTAGTCCACAACAGTTGTCTTCTTTTCATGGAGGTCCCCCAATAGGTGCAACGCCTGTTTGCGCTGCACGCACTCGTCAAACGGCGTAACCCTTGTTGGGCAATGCGCCAATGATTTTGGGCGTGTTGAGTTGGCGTGGCTTAATGCGACCGCCTTGAGCCTTGAGCCAGGTCTCCACAACTTCCCAGACCTGCTTGTTGCCTTGGCTACGGGCTTCTTCGGCCACAGGGGCCCAGCCCGCCACCTTGTACTTTTTGCCAGCATCGATGAGCTGGCCTTTTAGGCGCATATCGCCAATGCGTTGGCCTGCCTTGGCCACCGGGTTGCAACTGTAACTCAGGCCCCCCACGCGCACCATGTCACCCCCTTGCTGGTAATAGGGATCGGGGTTGAAGAGGTTGTCGGCCACGTCTTCGAGCACAGTCTTGATGGTCTCGCCCGTCATCTCAGTCACCGTGGCGTAAGAGTAAGTGGTGGCAGTCATGTCGAGCAGCCACTCACGCGTGATGGCCTGGCCCGGCAGCAGCGTAGTACCCCAGCGAAAGCCAGGAGAAAACGCGATGTCTGCGCCCTGCACGTCCAGCAGCGCATCGACCAGCAACTGGTCTCCAGTGCCGTTAAAGTTGCCACGGCGGTACAACAAGCCGTCGGTCACGGCCAGCTTTTCAGACAGCTTGGTTTCGTAAGGCGCGCGGATTTTGGTGATGAGCGCGTCCATTTCCTTGTCAGCGGGCAGCATGTTTGAGAAAACGGGCAGTAGCTTGTATCGGAAGTCGCTGACTTTTTTGTCTTTGACATCGAAGTCGAGCACGCCCAGGAACTTGCTGTTCGAACCCGCATTGGTCACGATGGTCTTGCCGCCTTTGTTCGAGACGATGGAGGCGACTGGCATGCCGTCGTGCGTGTGGCCGCCCATGATGGCGTCGATGCCGCTGACACGCGTGGCCATCTTCAGGTCCACATCCATGCCGTTATGGCTGAGCACCACCACCACCTGTGCACCTTTGCCACGGGCCTCGTTTACCATCTTTTGCATGTTCTCGTCCTGGATGCCGAACTCCCAGTCGGCCACCATGTAACGAGGGTTTGCAATGGGGGTGTAGGGGAACGCCTGACCAATGATGGCGCAAGGCACACCATTGATCTCGCGAATCACATAGGGCTTAAACACTGGGTCGCCAAAGTCACTGGTCTTGATGTTTTGCGCCACAAAGTCGACCTTGCCCGCAAAGTCTTTTTCAACAATTTCCTTGACACGCTCCATGCCCAAGGTGAATTCCCAGTGACCGGTCATCACGTCCACACCCAGCAGTTTGCAAGCGTCGACCATGTCCTGGCCGTTGGTCCACAAGCTGGTGCCCGATCCTTGCCAGGTGTCACCACCGTCAAGCAACAAAGCGCCAGGGCGGCTGGCTTTCATGCGTTTGACCAACGTGGCCAAGTGAGCAAACCCCCCCACTTTGCCGTAGCGCTTGGCAGCTTTCTCATAGTCCAAAAAAGTCAGTGCGTGGGCTTCAGCTGTACCAGGACGGATCTTGGCAACTTGCAGCAAATGTTCACCCACCAAATGAGGCAAGTTCCCCTGCATGGATCCAATGCCCAAATTGATGCTGGGTTCGCGGAAATAAATCGGCTTGAGCTGGGCATGGCAATCGGTCATGTGAAGGAAAGACACATTGCCGAACTTGGGAATATCGTACAAGCCATTGGCAGCAGTGGCTGCACTGGCTTCAGCATAAGTGCCCATGCTCAGGCCAGCCATTGTGCCAGCGCCCATGACTTGGATAAATTCGCGTTTGGAAAGATTCATATTTGCAATCACTGATATATTGGAGGCTAAAAAACCCGGCCTAACCGGGTTTTTTTAAGCTTACTGGTTGACAGGCGATTTGGGGTCTAGCAAAAGACCCACAATGTGACGTACTTGAGCCTCGTTCAAGATGCCCGTATGGCCTGCGCGAGGCATGTTGGAGCAAGCGTTGTAGGCCTTGGCGTTCCAGATCTTGCCCCATGTGTACTCCACGATGGCCTTGCTGGCTGGATCATTGGGGTTGGACACGCCGCGAATCTTGCCGTAGTTGTATAGGCTGGGACCAATGGTGCCGTAAGAAATTTCTTTCTGGTCAATTTTGTGGCAGTTGTAGCAATTGCCACCGTTGGCGTCATCGGCTTTATCGGTCCAAGTCAAACCACGACCACTTTGAGCAATTTTTTCGCCTTCTTTCCAGTCGCCGATGAACTTGCCATCAGATGGCCACTTAATGGCTTTGAAGTTGGCTTCTTCGATGCGCTTGGCAGTTTTTTCCTCCAAGGGTTTACCTGCTACGTCGGCTTCACTGCAAACGCGGTTGGTTTCGTCGGTGGCGGTGATTCGTTCAACTTTCACATGACTTTGGTCACGAAAAGAAGCCTTGACGATCTTGTCGGTCAATGTATTGAGTTCGACCATCGAAGGGCCGGAAGCGCAACCTGCTAACAGGAAAGTGGTGGCCAAGCTAGCCAGTACGAGTTGGGTCTTTTTGTTCATGAGGTTCTCCTGTTCAGATCAGCGCTTGATGGCCGGGGCAACGGATGCTGCACCCTTGGCATTGACACCCAAATAGGTCGACAAGGCGATCGTGGCATCGCTACCAAAACCAGGGTACGGGAAACGCTGCTGGCGATAGCAATCGTTCAAACGCAGTTGCATGCTCCACATTTGACCGTTGGAGACACGGTAGGCGGGCCAGGCAGCAAAGCCAACACCGTCACCAGGGTTCTTGGTTAAGATGGGCAAATCCTGCAAACGGATACGTTTGCCTTCTTCACCATGGCAGGAAGCGCAGGAAAAGTCATGCGACCCGCCACGCTGAAAGAACAGGCGTTTACCCACTTCGTAAAAGGTTTTTTCTTGAGGATGCGCTTGTGACAAGTTAAAGCGCTGTCCTTTGGACTCGGCAGCAATCCAGGTGGCCAAAGCGGTCACGTTGGCCATCTCGCCACGACCAAATGCTGTCTTAGAGATTTCGGCAGCGTTGAAACCTTGCAGTGATTCCATGCAGGTTACCAAGCGGGACTCTAAGTCTTGCATACGCTGGGTGTCTGCAAAGAATTTGGGCAACTCCACAAAAGCACCTTTCACCACGCCAGGACCTTTACCTAAATCGCATTTTTCGAGACTGGTATTTTTGGGACCACGTGCTTTTTTCCAAAGGTCTTCGCCTTTGGCTTCAAACAGTTCAGCGGGGTTGCCATCTTGTAGCATGGCACGGTATTCATCAATGCCTTGGCTAGCTGTCTTTTGAGACAGAGCGGGCATGGTACTTAGAGCCAGTGCCGTTGCCACGGCCAAACTTGATACTTTGTTCATTGTCACCTCTGTTGTTATTCTTCAAACACAAAGGGTGAAGTTTTGACCTCACCCTTTGCTTTATCTTTGCACGATCACGAAACGGTGGCTTCGTCAGTGCGGGTATCGCCCTTGTTGTCTTTCCAGGTCACAGCAATTTTGTCACCGGCTTTGGCACCTTTGACTGCAAATTGCAGGAAGGGGTTTTTTGACACTGCGGGACCCCACTCAGCGGAAAACACGTCTTTTCCGTTGTGTTTGGCTGTAACTTCCTGGATAAACCAGGCGGGCACGGTTTTGCCGGAAGCGTCTTTACGCTGGCCGGACTCCATCTCGTGGCTCATGAGTACACGAACGGTTGCCTTGTCACCAGAGGCCTGGGCACGGATGCGCATTGGATCTGCCATTTTTCTCTCCTAAATCTTTCAATGAATCAATGTTTGAACAATAGGCGCTGGGGGTTAACCGCCGCAACCGCCCAAAGTGACTTTGACTTCTTTTTTGGCCCACAAGGCTTTACCGTCATTCATGATGGCCACAGCGTAAACATCAGAAGACTGGCCCATTTTGGCGCGGGTCGAGAAGTTGGCTTCGATAGCATCGGTCAC
>JBIKJX010000116.1:0-5773 GCA_044360785.1 Limnohabitans sp. | reverse complement strand
CGCCTAGGAGCGTGGCCGAGCACATTTCGATGCGGCCGGTGGCCAGCGCGGTTCTCAGCAAAGATTGAACCTCGCCTTGGCTGCTGGCTTCAAAGGATTCTCTAAAGTCGCGGCCCACCAAGCGTTTGCCGGCATCCTTGAACAAGGCTTGTGCGCCCACATTGGCTTCAATTAACCGGTAGGACGATGCATCAATCATGAGCACCGCTTCAGGTGATGTTTCAAACAAAACTCGGTAGCGTGCTTCAATGTGCCTGAGACGCAAATAATCGCGCTCAACGGACTGCTGCGTTTCAACCAACCTGCGCTGCAACTCAGCCAAACGCTCGAGATTTCTGCCCACCGCCAAAAATTTGTTGCCCTTCAAAGGGACAGTGACATACTGAATGGCCGCCTCACCGCCTGACGGTGTGGGGTGATTGACATGACGCCAATTGAGCACGGTATTCTCATCAGAGACCTGCAACAACTCTTGAATTTTTTTCTTGCTTTCGACTGTGACTGTGTCAGTCCAGCGCTTGCCCATCCAAGCTTGACAACCCAAAGTGGCCATGGTGTCTTGTGCGGTAGACACATCTTCAATGACACCTTGGTTGTCAATGATCAAGCTGACATCCGACACCACGCCCAAAAGCTTGGAGAAGGTGGCTGGATCGAGGTTTTTGGTGTTCATTGAGACTGCAAATTGACTTCAGTGATGTGAAGTTGACACTTTTTGTTGTTGGCGAAGCATACACTCAAAAAAAACCATTGTTTCTTAGGGCAAATCTTGAGCATTGATCTATGACAAACTAAGGTGTCAGATTAATTTGACGCTCCATCTTTAGAAGGTTTTGGGTGACCGTTTCAACGGCTTGCAAAGCGTTTCCTGCCAGCAGAACAGTCTGTGGCCAAGCCAATTTCTCAGGGGAAAAAGACGCAACAGGTCCACCCACATAGACTTGTAGCGCGGTATTCACACTCCCCCGAATTAAGTCAGGCAATACTTCTTGAATTTCAGGCAGGTGGCGCTCAGTGGCCAAGGACAAGCCAACCACGTCAAACCAATCCGCTTGGAAATGCCTTTTGAAATCATTCAAGTCAAATGGATTGGCCAATGTGACGTTCCAGCCTGCACGCCTGAAAAACTCGCTGAGCATAAAGACACCTAAACCGTGCTGAGACGCAGGTTCGGTCATGAGCAAAAGGCTGTAGCCGTTGGGCGCTAAGCGGCCTTCCACCACAAATTCGGCGCTGAAATCATGCAACATTTGGTGGAGCCTAGAGAAGCCGATGGTGCATTCGACAAAACTCAGACGGTCTGACAGCCAATGTTCCCCCAAAAATTTGGCACTTTCAGCAATGCCTGAAATGTAAATTTGAGACAAAGACAGCCCCTGGCGCTGCCAACCCACAATGACTTTGCGGGTTTCCTCCAAATTTTGAAGACTGGCGTTGGCCAAAATCATGACTTGGGCCTTGTCGATCCCGTCATTTTTTCCAAAAGAGGTACCACCCACCAATCGGGGGCCGAGATTCAGCGCACTCTTTTTGACGCTCGCAGGCGAGCCAGCATCCCAGTGCTTCTCCTTCTGCCCCTCCGAACGATCAAAATTAAGCTGACTCACAGCGTTCACCTGCCCCTCATTCAACACAGTCAGTGTCCATTAAATTGATTCGAATTCAATTTAGTGTAAACCCTACATAACATATATATTGTCAATTTATATTGACACTAAGCAGATTGAGCCGTAAAGTTGCCTCAGTTCATCAGCAAACAAGAGGCTTCATGCAGGATTCACAACCACAGGTTTTGTACACCCCCGAGCAACGTGCTCGGCGTGATGCAAGCAAGTGGACCTTGGTTCAAGGGGTATTGGCGCCTGTTCAGTTCTTGGTTTTCTTAGTCAGTCTGTATTTGGTTGTGAATAGTTTGCAGACAGGCGAACACACCGATTGGGCACTTGTCTCTGTGGTCATCAAAACTTTGGTGCTCTACGCCATCATGATCACAGGCTCTATCTGGGAAAAAGTGGTGTTTGGCAAATACTTGTTTGCCCATGCATTCTTTTGGGAAGACGTTGTCAGCATGTTGGTTTTAGCGCTTCACACCGCCTATTTGTGGGTGTGGTGGCAGGGTCAGTGGACTGCAGTCGATCAACTGATGCTTGCACTGGCAGCGTATGTCACCTACGGCATCAATGCGGCGCAATACATTCGCAAATTGCGCATGGCGCGTTTGCAAAGACCCCCAGCGTCTTCCAGCGATCATGAACATACGCCCTCTTCGGGTCCACAGGTGAGTCTATGAGCCCCGTCATCCCCATTCGCGCCGAAACCACCACTGGCTGCACCGATGTTACGCCCTTGGTCCAACGCGGACAACGAGAGGTTTTTTGCGGCCTCACGGGCATCATTTGGCTGCATCGAAAAATACAAGATGCATTCTTTTTGGTCGTTGGCTCACGCACTTGCGCGCACCTGATTCAATCTGCGGCAGGTGTCATGATTTTTGCCGAACCCCGTTTCGGTACCGCCATCATCGATGAACGCGACTTAGCAGGCTTGGCCGATGTTCACGACGAACTCGACCGTGTGGTCCACCAATTGCTAAACCGTCGCCCCGACATTCGCATGCTGTTCTTGGTGGGTTCCTGCCCTTCAGAAGTGATCAAGCTAGATTTATCGCGTGCTGCCCATCGACTGAATCAACTGCATCACCCTGCCGTGCGCGTGCTCAACTACTCGGGCAGTGGCATTGAAACTACCTTCACACAAGGTGAAGACGCTTGCTTGGCAGCATTGGTCCCGGGCTTGCCCAGCGTCAATCCACAAGTACCTTCACAGAATAAACCACAGTTGATGGTCGTGGGCACATTGGCCGATGTGGTGGAAGATCAGTTAAGAAATTTGCTAGAGCAAATGAACATCACGGTGAATTTCTTCCCGCCACGCAACAGCCAAAAAATGCCTGTTGTGGGTCCCAACACCCGATATCTGCTAGCGCAACCCTTCTTGGCAGATACGGCCAAAGCGCTGCAAGACAGAGGTGCCAAACATTTACCCGCTGCCTTCCCTTTAGGCATCGAGGGCACTACCGCATGGCTTCAAGCTGCAGCCCAAGAGTTTGGTGTCTCGCCTTTGTTGTTTGAAAAAGTCACTGCGGCGCCCAAACAGCGAGCCGAAAAAGCGCTGGCCGTTCATCGCCAAATGCTCGATGGCAAACGCATTTTCTTTTTCCCCGATTCCCAATTGGAAATTCCGTTGGCACGTTTCCTCCACCGCGAAATGAACATGGACTTGGTGGAAGTCGGAACGCCCTATTTACACCGTCAGCACATGGCGCCCGAGTTGGCACTGCTGCCCACTGGCACGCGCATCAGTGAAGGTCAAGACGTCGATTTGCAACTGGACCGTTGTGTCGAAGACAAGCCCGACATGGTGGTGTGCGGCCTAGGTTTGGCCAATCCGCTAGAAGCACAAGGCATGACCACCAAGTGGGCCATTGAATTGGTGTTCACGCCCATTCAAGGTTACGAGCAAGCAGCTGACTTGGCTGGCTTGTTCAGCCGTCCGTTAAGACGTCGCGAAAAACTGGCGGCCTAGGAGTACCCAATGCAATTAACACTTTGGACATACGAAGGCCCACCGCACGTAGGCGCAATGCGCATTGCCACCGCCATGCGCGATGTTCACTACGTTCTGCATGCACCGCAAGGCGACACCTATGCCGACTTGTTGTTCACCATGATTGAGCGTTTGCCAAGACGCCCGCCTGTGACTTACACCACGTTTCAAGCGCGTGACTTGGGTGGCGATACGGCTGAGCTTTTCAAAGATGCTGCGCGTCAAGCGATGGCGCGCTTTAAGCCTGCAGCGATGTTGGTGGGCTCCTCATGCACGGCTGAACTCATTCAAGATGACCCAGGTGGCTTGGCGCAAGCCCTCAAATTGGACATCCCAGTCATTCCTTTGGAATTGCCGTCATATCAACGCAAAGAAAATTGGGGCGCCAGCGAAACCTTCTACCAACTTTGCCGCCACTTGGTGTTGAAGCCCGAAGAAAAATTGGCCAAGGCGCGTCCAAGTTGCAACATCTTGGGCCCTACCGCTTTGGGTTTTAGACACCGCGACGATGTCAAAGAAATTACACAGTTGCTCAACAAGCTCGGTGTCGATATCAATGTGGTGGCCCCCTTGGAAGCCACTGTGGCAGACATTCGCAAGTTGGCCGATGCCGATTTCAATGTGGTGCTTTACCCCGAAATTGGCATGAGTACCGCGCTGTGGCTACAGCGTCAGTTTGATCAGCCGCATACCAAAACAGTGCCCTTAGGCTCGAATGCCACGCAAGATTTCATCCGCGAAGTGTGCGCACTGGCTGGCCTCGAAGTACCCGCCATTGAAGAGATGACGGCGCGAGCACGCTGGTATGCCCAATCAGTGGACTCCACTTACTTGACCGGCAAGCGCGTCTATTTGTTTGGCGATGCCACCCACGTGGTGAGCGCTGCACGCATTGCCAGCGAAGAAATGGGTTTTGAAGTGGTTGGCTTGGGCACTTACAGCCGCGAATTTGCACGCGAAGTTCGCGAATGCGCCAAAAAGTACGGTGTCGAGGCTTTGATCACCGATGACTATCTCGAAGTAGAAGCTCAAATTACCGAATTGCATCCCGAACTCATTTTGGGGACGCAAATGGAACGCCACATCGCCAAGCGCCATGGCATTCCATGCGCAGTTATTTCTGCGCCTGTGCATGTGCAGGATTTCCCAGCGCGCTATGCACCACAAATGGGTTTGGAAGGTGCCAACGTGCTGTTTGACACTTGGGTTCACCCGCTCATGATGGGTCTCGAAGAGCATTTGTTGGGCATGTTCAAACAAGACTTCGAATTCCATGAGGGCGCTTCACCATCGCACTTGGGAAGTGCCCGTCCTGCAGAAATCATTGTCGAACAAACGGTCACCCAAAAAGAAGCTTCTAACCAGGCCACTTGGAGTGTCGAAGCTGAAAAAGAGCTGGGAAAGATTCCATTTTTTGTACGCGGCAAAGCCCGTCGTAACACCGAAAAATATGCCCTCGATCAAGGCGTAGCAACCATCACTGTGGACACACTTTACGATGCCAAAGCTCACTACAGCCGTTGAGATGAGTGCGCAAGCACCCTCTAAGCATGCACGCGCTGGCATGCGGGTGGTGATGCTCACGCTGGACACGCATTTGTCCAGCGCCGCTCAACGGTCTGCAGCCAAGTTGGCACAAAAACTTCCAGGCTTGGAATTCAAACTGCACGCTGCCAGTGAATATCGCGCCAGCGAAGATGCTTTAAAACGCTGCTTGCAAGACATCGATCGCGCGCACATGGTGATTGTGTCGATGTTGTTCATGGAAGATCACTATTTGCCAGTGATCGATGCCTTGACAGCCAAGCGCGATCGCTGCGATGCCATGGTTTGCATCATGTCTGCACCTCCTGTGATGCAACTGACGCGCATGGGCAAATTTGCCATGGGCGGTCAGTCTTCGGGCTTGATGAGTTTGCTGAAAAAATTGCGCCCCAAAGCCAAAGAAAACACAGAAGAAAAGGCCTCTGGCAAATCTGAAGGTGCGAAACAAATGGCCATGTTGCGCCGTCTGCCCAAGTTGCTGCGTTTCATTCCTGGAACCGCGCAAGACTTGCGCATGTTTTTCTTAACCATGCGATATTGGTTGGCGGGCTCTGAGCAAAACATCACCAACATGGTGTTGAGTTTGGTCAACCGATATGCAGCCCCCGAACGCCAAAATTTC
>JBIKJX010000115.1:0-5805 GCA_044360785.1 Limnohabitans sp. | reverse complement strand
AGACATCTGCGCGTTGAGCTGAAAATTCTTGTGCAAAGTTTTCAAAGAATGCTGCAAAAGAGTAAGAAACGCCAAAAATCAAGGCCAAACATACAAACGTCGCCCAAACGATGACCCATGCTTTTCTAGAATCAATCATTGAAAGCGCTCTCGAAGAAATTGAAGTCATGAATTAACACATTAGGCTCCCAGCGCTTTGTAAGTCACTTGAGTTTAGTATTTTTTTCAGCATGGCTCTGATAAAGTATTCCAAATGAATTCTTCCATCACACCCCGTCTACCCGGCATCCGGTTTGTTCATTCTCCCGGCCCAACCCATGTTCCTGACGAAGTCATGCATGCCATGCAAAGGCCCATGACCGATTTGGCGGACCCTCGCGTTGCGGCCCTCATCGCGGCTTGCGAGACGGGCATGAAGTCTTTACTCAACTCGCCGAATTCGGACATTTTCTTTTATGCCAGCAACGGCCATGGTGTTTGGGAAGCCGCATCGACCAACCTAGGTTCAGACAATCACACCCTCTTGATCGCAGGTTCTGGCCATTTTTCCGATCAATGGGCCATTCAAACCGAAGGGCTTGGACTTTCAGTCCAAAGAACACCACACACTGAAGGTCAGCGAATCAATGTCAATGCCATTGAGACGGCTTTGAAAGCTGACACTGCGCACAAAATTGCTGCTGTCATGGTTGTTCAAACAGACACGGCAAGTGGCATCACCAGCGATCTTCTCGAAATTCGAAAAGCCATCGACCGAGCAAAACACCCCGCTATTTATGTCGTCGACGTGGTTGCATCTTTGGCTGCAACCGCATTTGACATGGATGCTTTAGGGGTTGATGTCTGTTTAGGGAGTTCACAAAAGGGCTTGATGATGCCTCCGGGCCTAGGCTTTGTCGCCGTCAATGACAAAGCCTTCAATTGGTCACATCAGCATGCGAGGCCCCGCTTCTATTGGAGTTGGTTTGAGCGCAAAACACCCATTCAATCTGCCAAATTTTGCGGAACCCCTCCGCTTGCGCATTTGGCAGGGCTTGAAACTTCACTGCAACTTCTGCAAAGCGAAGGTCTGCAAGCTGTGTATGCAAGGCATCAACGATTGGGAGGCGCAGTCCGCGCTGCCGTCAAAGCATGGTCTACCGAGGGCACGTTGCAGCTTCACTGCAAAGATCCCGAGGGTTTTTCCGATTCAGTCACCGCAGTGGAAGTCTCTCAAGGCATCGACCCTGAAGCATTGCGAACTGTTGCCAGAGAGAAGTTTCAAGTCGCCATGGCAGGCGGTCTGGGTTCGTTGACTGGGCGAGCGTTTCGCATAGGCCACTTAGGCGACATGAATGAGCCCATGATCTTGGGCGCCTTGGCAGGCATAGAGGCCGCCATGCGCGTTCAAAAAATTCCATTTGGTGATCAAGGTATGACTGCAGCCATTGCCTATTTGGCAGCGCACACACCTTAATCTTGGAAGAACTGGTTCAGTGGTCTAGGCCTTCGGTACAGGCATGGCATGGGCTTTCATTTCAGATTCTCCGGGCAAGAACAGCACCATCAATGCGCCAACAGCTGAGACCAAGGTTAAGCCCAGCATCAGTTGGGTAAAACCGGCATGTTTCACAACGGGTCCCAACAAATAAACCGCCAAAGAACTGATGCCAAATGAGATGGCAATGCGAGTACCACTGACCCGCGATCGCATGCTGTCATCGATGTATCGCACGACCATGGTGTCGTTAAATGGAATGGAACCAAAGACCATCACCATATAGCCAATAGCGGCAACATACCAAGCCCATCCTGAACTTTGTGAAGCCATACCAAACATCACAATTTGCAAAAACAAAATCACAAAAAACAGAGGCTTCACAGGGAATTTATCCAACAAACGGCCCACCACTAATTGCGCCAAAGAAGCAAGTGCATAGACGGCAGCAAGCAGCAAGCCCATCTGCGATGGATCAGAGACCAAACCATCCAGTTTTTCGGCCAACAACTGCGTGTTTCCGTTTGTGGTGATGTTAAACAACAAGCTGGTTGTCGTGGCTGTACCCACCATCACAATGAAGGTTCGAATGGCCAAATTTTTTGGCAGTTGAACAGATTTATTTTTTTTCTGACTTGAAGCATTTTGTTCTTTGGGTGCAGACCAAGCAAATAAAACGCCGCAAATGATAGACACCAAGCCGGGGACTATGAAGGCAACTCGCCACCCCTGCCAGGTCACTAAAAAACCAGTCAACAGCGCTGCCATCGCAATCCCTAAATTGCCGGCCAAGCCATTGACACCAATCGTAAAACCGGGACGACTCGATTTTTGAACCAGCAAGGGAATGCCAACGGGATGGTAGATGGCAGAAAAAATGCCTAAGACTGTCAATGCGATGGCCATTTGAATCGGTGTTTGGGTGAATGCCACGGCAATCGATGAGAGCCCAATCCCCAAAAAGAACACAATCATCATCGGGCGCCGCCCCCACAAATCTCCCAAACGACCTGCAGGAATTGAAGCCAAGCCAAACATCAAAAATGCGCCCACGGTGTAAGGCATCATGTCTTCCCAACGACCCACACCAAAATCAATGGCAATGGCGCTTACTGCAGTTGCAAAAATCAGCAGAAAGAGATGGTCCAGGGCATGACCCACATTCAAGAGCAGTGAAGGGATGAGCGGCATGGTCGGAAAAATGGGAGCTTGAAATTTAGTTTCAATTAAACCCTGAAAAAGCCTGAGGTGCTTGTCCTTTGAATGACACAGAGCAAGGGAATATCCTGTGATGAAAATATGCAAATTCAAATATTCTGATCGTCTCTTTAGATTTTGAGGCACTCAACATGACATTTTTGACTCGTCTTAAGTTCGACAACTTGGCCATTTCAAGCAAACAAAACAGGCGGAGCGCAATTTTCTCAGCCATGGTTCTGAGCTTAGGTCTTAGCGGCACATTCCTCAGCGTTTCCAACGCACAAGCACAAGCCTATCCCAACAAACCCATTCGTTTGGTTTGCCCCTTCCCCCCCGGTGGCGCCGTTGACATTGCATCCCGCGCCATTGCTCAAGAACTTTCGAAAAATCTGGGTCAACCGGTGACTGTCGACAACAAACCAGGCGCTGGTGGCAACATCGGTGGCGCTGAAGTTGCGCGAGCCGCCCCGGACGGTTACACCATTTTCATGACCACCAGTGGCATCCAAGCCATCAACCCTGCACTGTATGCAAAGATGCCATTTGACCCCAACAAGGACTTGATGCCCGTTTCGGCTCTGGTGTCCTTGAACAATGTTTTGGTGCTGCATCCATCTGTGAAAGCCAATTCTGTGTCTGAAGTGATCGCCTTGGCCAAATCGCAACCTGGCGCCATCAACTACGCGTCCAGTGGCAGTGGCACCAGCATTCACATGTCAGGAGAAATGTTCAAGTCTCTGGCCAATGTCAACATGACTCACATCCCCTACAAAGGAAGTGCGCCTGCCATGAACGACCTCCTGGGTGGTCAAGTCATGATGATGTTTGACAATATCCCATCGGCCATTCCCCACATTAAGTCTGGCAAGCTCAAAGCCTTGGCAACGACCGGTGCCAAGCGCGACCCTTTGTTACCCGACTTGCCCACTCTGGCTGAAGCCGGTGTGACAGGTTATGAGTCAGGCGTTTGGTTTGGACTGGCTGTGCCAGCCAATACGCCACGCGATGTGGTCATGAAACTCAATGCTGAGGCCAACAAAGGCACCAAGTCGCCTGAGTTTGTCAAACGCATGACCGATTTGGGCTACATCATCATGGGAACCAGCCCTGAAACCATGGCCGAAATGAACAAGGCCGAAGTTCAACGTTGGGGCCCCATTGTGAAGTCATCAGGCGCCAGAGCGGACTGAGTGAAATTGCAAGCTGAAAGTTAATAAAGGCAGTATGAAATCAACTTTGAAAGTCGTCTTTCATGGCGACAATGCTGCCAACTTTCGGCCAGGAATTGAGAACCTGCTGAACCATCCGCATCAAATCATTTCACTTTCACAAGGTCTTGATCAAAGCGGAGAAATTGCGCATTTTGAGTCTGCCGATGTGGTGGTAGGCGTTGCCTTGAATCAAAGCATGCCGACCCCTCGCAACATGAAATTGCTGCATGCGCCGGCGGCTGGTACTGATAGCATCGATCGAGCGTGCCTGCCACCTCAAGCAAAATTAGCCAATTGCTTTGGTCATGAAAATGCCATTTCAGAATACGTGATGGCAGCACTTCTAGCGAGACATGTGCCCTTGCACGACGCAGACCAAGCCTTGCGCCAAGGCGAGTGGCGTTATTTTGCTGGCAGACCAGGCGCGTTGCGAACTGAATTAAGTTCTCAAACTTTGGGCTTGGTGGGGTTTGGCCACATCGCCAAAGCGCTGGCGCATCGTGCGAAAGCTTTTGGCATGCAAGTCATTGTTGCAAACCGAAGTGCCGTTGAAAGCCCAGAGGTGGACAAAAGCTTTTTGCTCGAAAATTTAAATGACTTCATGGCTGCCTGCGATTGTGTGGTTGTCACCTTGCCGTTGGCAGACAACACCCGCAGTTTGATCGATTCAAAAGCCCTTTCTTGCATGCGCACCCAAGCCATTCTTGTCAATGTGGGTAGAGGTGCGGTGGTTGATGAAGGCGCTTTATTTGAATCACTCAAGGAACACCGTATTGGCGGCGCCATCATCGACACCTGGTACCAATACCCAAGCGCTGAAAACCCAATATGCGCGCCTTCACAATTTGACTTTGCCAGTTTGCAAAATGTGTTAATGACGCCCCACATGTCGGGCTGGACGGAGGGTACCGTTCAAAGGCGTCAACAAACCATTGCGAACAACATCAATCGCTTGAGCTCAGGGCAGCCCTTACTGAACGTCATCAGTTAAATGACAGTGCCTAAGCACTTTGTCTTTCAATAATTTCAAAACCCAAATCAACCTGCGCCTGGGCAGGTGTTTCGCCTTGAATCAATTGCAGCAACATCTTCGCTGCCGCCTCCCCGACTTGCGCCCGTGGCGTTCTGACAGTGGTCAATGGCGGCCACATTTGATCGCTGCCAGTCAAGTCATTGAATCCTGCAATTGCGACACGTCCGGGAACCGCAACATTCAAGCGCATGGCTGCCAATAGTGCACCTTGTGCCAAGTCATCATTGCAAAAGAAGATGGCATCGACTTCAGGACTTTGCTTCATGATTTGCTCAAACATCAAACCGCCTAAAGCCAACGACGAAGGTGCGGGGTTGAGCCACTCCAATGTTGAATCGTAGAGTTGTTGGGCTTTCAAGGCTTTGCGCCATCCCTTGAGTCGCTGCATGACCCGTGGATCAAGTTGAGCGGCCGCAAAAACAATGCGTTTCTTTCCTTTGGCAATCAAATGCTGGGTCATGGCCTCACCGGCATCGGTTTGCCTAAAGCCAACGCAATAAGGGCTAGAGATCATTTCTTGGGTATCGACGTTGCCTTGCCTCGTCGAATCAAGCTCTGTGGGTAAATCCATCAAGTGAACACAAGGCACATTGCTTCGATCCATTAATTTTTGGGTTGCATCGCTGTGGTCTAAACCCGTGATCAACATGCCAGCGGGCCGATGATGCAACTGCTCGCGCATGAGTTGCTCTTCTTCGTTGTTGTTGTAGTGCGTGACACCCATCAAGGTCTGGAAGCCAGCCGCTCGCAAAGTGCGTTGCGCCGCCTCCAACAAATCGACAAACAACGTATTAGAAAGCAAGGGAATCAGAATGGTGACGTGGTCGCTACGCTGCGAAGCCAATGCGCGTGCAGCTGGGTCGGGGACATAGCCTAATTTGTCA
>JBIKJX010000114.1:0-5849 GCA_044360785.1 Limnohabitans sp. | reverse complement strand
TTCTTTGTTAAAGCTTCCCTCTATTTGGCGCTGTTCGCTTTACGCTGACCCCGATGAAACGGTAGAGCAAGCCCTAGAACCCGATGCCATTGAGCGCAAATTGCAAAGAATCTTTCCCCAATCAAAGCCCTATCAGGTTGTTGAAATTCGATCGTACCGAATCCATCGCCGTTTGATAGATCACTACCGTGCGGGTCACGTTATTTTTGCAGGTGATTCTGCGCACCTCACCAGTCCCTCGGGTGGCATGGGCATGAATGGTGGCATTCATGATGCGGTTAATTTGACGGACAAATTGATTGCCATCTTGCGTCAAGGCGCAAGCGACGATTTGTTGGATCTTTATTCAAAGCAAAGGCGTCCTGTTGCCGAGGAAGAAATTTTGGCGCAGTCGCACATGAATCGAATGCGGATGCAGCGAAGAGACCCCTTATGGCGTGCAGCCGAAATGGCCAGACTCCAAGCGCTGATTGCCGATCCTGTACAGCACCGAGAACACTTGCTCAAAAGCTCAATGATTTCGGGCTTGGCAAGGGCTGCGGCAGTCACTTAAAGGTGCAAGCATGGCCATCCATTCCAACGAACACCAGACGCCCCCTTTGGATTACGCTCGCCTAGGGCGGTTGGGGATCGGAACGCCACAGGCTAACCCCACAGTTGAAGCAGAAATTCGGAGACTGATACCTTTTGATGTTGACACGGTGACGTTGCGGCTCACCTCTGAAAGCACTGACTCCGCCACAAGACTCAAATCCTATTTGGTCAATTTGCCGCAACACGCCAAACAGTTTGCAGGAATGCCCATTGATGTCTTTTTGTTCGCTTGTACGGCCACCAGCTATTTGCTTGAGCCTGAAATTCATTCACAAGCCATTGCAGAATCTGAAGCCATATTGCGAGCTCCCATCTTGACTGCGCCCCTTGCATTGGTGGCTGAACTCAAGACCCTTGGCGCACAACGCATTGCATTGGTTTCGCCTTATCCCAGTCCCATCATGTTGGCTGCTGTAGCTTGGTGGCGTGGCCAAGGTTTTGAAGTTGTTAAGCAGGGTGGTGTTGACATTCAATCCAACGATACCGTCAAAATTTACGGCTTGCAATCGGCCGACGCTTGGCAATTTTTACAAAACATGGACATCGGAAATGCGGAGGCAGTTGTTTTGTCTGGAACGGGTATGCCAAGTTTGCCACTGATAAAAAAGGCAAGGGCTCATTTTGGTGTGCCAGTCATTTCATCCAATTTGGCATTGGCTCGGCAGGGTTTAAAGCGATTAGGTTTACAAATTGAATACCAGGATGGTCTGCTGGAAGGACGTATCTGACATGAACTTTGAATTGAATCGCCGCCAGTGGGGACATCTGGCTTTAGGCCTCAGCATGGGGGGGCTCCTGAATCCTTCGCAGGCTCAAAACTATCCGTCGCGTCCCATCAAACTGGTGGTTCCTTTTCCACCAGGAGGTTCTACCGATGTGATTGCCAGAATGATGGCGCAAAAATTGGCTGAGGCCCTCAAGGTCAATGTGGTGGTTGAAAACAAGGCGGGCGTCGGATCTATTTTGGGGACGGATGCTGTTGCCAAATCCTTACCGGATGGTCACACCTTGGTCGTGTCCGCCAATCCGGCCATTGCGCCAGGTCCCCTGATGCGAAATCAAATCCCCTACGATGCTTTTCGAGATTTCACGCATCTTGCCTTGTTGGGGACTTTTCCAAATGGCTTTGTTGTTCGGGCCGATCATCCAGCCAAAAACATGGCCGACTTTGTTGCCATGGCACGTGCTCGCCCAGGGGTGATGAACTATGCCTCCGCTGGTTTGGGGAGCTCAGGATTCCTAACGGGCGAGTTGTTAAAGCAAGCCGCCGGCATCAACATGGTTCATGTTCCCTACAAAGGGTCTGGTCCTGCCATTACCGATCTCATGGGGGGGCAACTCGATGGCATGTTTGAGAGCTTGGTCACAGCTACAAATTATGTGAAGGGTGGCAAATTGCGATTGCTATCGATCAGCGGAGAATCCCGGAATAAAAATTTTCCAGAAGTGCCCGCTTTGAACGAGCTGGTCCCTGGCGTGGTCGGTGGTGCTTGGTTTGGTATATCTGCGCCCGCAAAGCTCCCAACGCCTATTGCAAATCGGTTGCAATCCGAAATTCAATCCATCGTGAACGCCCCCGAAATGCTCGTGCGCCTGACTGAAATGGGCATGACGCCAATGCCATTGACAGGTCAAGACTTCATCAACTTTTTACAGGCTGAAAATCGCAGGTGGGGTCCTGTCATTCGAGCAGGAAAGATTACGGTTGAGTGAGTCAATGCGATGAGTGTCAAATTCACATAGGACAGTTATCATCCCGACCATTCTGAAATTTTCAAGATGCATAATGAACCAATCTAATTTACGAGCTTTGTGTGTTGGGCTTTTATGGATGTGCTGTTTGCAACTTCATGCGCAAACATCTGGTTTCCGATTTGCGGGCATCGATGTACCACCTCCCATGCCTGTTCAAAACGTCCAAGATGTTTACTGGGGCGTGACCGTAGACGACCCCTATCGGTTTTTAGAACAAGTCAAAGATCCTGCCGTCATGAGCTGGATGAAAGGGCAAGCCGAAGCCACCGACAGCATCCTCAAGCGCATTCCGGGACGAGCTGGTATTTTGAGTGCGCTCAAAGAAAAAGAATCAGTTGGCGGCACCGTCATTACGGGCATCTACAGAACCAAAAACAATCGTTGGTTTTATTTGAAACGCAGTCAAGGTCAATCCCAAGCAAAGTTAGTTTGGCGTGACGGTGTGGATGGCGAAGAAAAATTGCTGGTCGACCCCGAGCAAATTACGAAAGAAAAGGGCAAACCCCACGCCATTCAAAGTTTTCATCCATCGCCTGATGGCAAGTTGTTGGCCTACGGCATGCATGCATCAGGCGCAGAAATTGGCCATATGCATGTGATCGATGTGGCATCTGGTCAGGCGATTTTGCCCCCCATCGATCGCGTCCGGTTTGCAGGAGTCAGCTGGCGTCAAGACGGGCAGAGCTTGTTTTTTTCGCGCCTCAGACCTGGTTTTGAAACCATGCGGTCTACAGAGCGATTTGCCGATACTGGGCGTTACTACTTGGACCTCAAAGTACCCAACCCAGATCAATTGATTTTCAGTGGTTCGAAATATCCAGAACTCAAGTTGCCAAACTTTGCCACTGGTTTTGTTCAAGAAATTCCAGGCACTGATTTGGCTGGCATGGTCGTTAGCTTTGGTGTCGATCGGCGATTGGCCATGTATGTCGCCAAATTGGACCAGGTGTTGGCAGGTCAGGCCAAGTGGCAAGAGGTGTTCCATCAATCCGCAGACGTACGCGAAGTGGATATGGGACACGGCCATGTGTATTTGCGCAGCGCATTGAATGCACCGCGCTTTAAAGTTTTGAAACTTAAACTGTCTGAACTTGACATTCAAAAGGCGGAATTGGTCCTACCAGAATCTGAGGGCGTTTTAAGGTCACTTTCAGTCACGCAGGATTCGCTGTATGTCACGCGCAGAGACGGCGTTAATACTTCCTTGCTGCGTTTGCCTGTTGCTGGCAGGGGTTCGTTTGAAAAAGTTGCCTTGCCCTTAGAAGGCAATGTGACGGTTTCTGGAAGTATTGATCATCAAAACTTGATCGTCGCCGTCAGCAGTTGGACGCAAGCTTTACGGCGATTTGTTTACACGCCTGCCAATGCGCAATTGACTCGCCTTAACTTGGCGCCGCCTGTTGAGCCTGTCCAAAGAGCGGAGGTGATTGCCAAAGAAGTGATGGTGACCAGTCACGATGGCGTCAAAGTACCCGTGTCAATCATCATGCGAAAAGATGCCGTCTTGAATGGCCAAAATCCAACCATCTTGTATGGTTACGGTGCCTATGGCACGACCGAGGAGCCTTCTCGCAGCAACAATGTCATGACTTGGGTGGAGCGGGGCGGTATCTATGTTTTTGCCCATGTCAGGGGTGGTGGTGCATTGGGTAGTCAATGGCATGAGGCTGGCCAAAAAACAACCAAATTCAACACTTGGAAAGATGGCATTGCAACAGCTGAGTGGCTGATTGCCAATGGTTATACAAGCAGTGCCAAATTGGGAATTTATGGTGGAAGCGCGGGGGGGATTTTTGTGGGCAGGGCCATGACCGAACGCCCTGATTTGTTCGCGGCGGCGATACCCAATGTGCCTGTCTTGGACATGGTGAGATCCGAACAAAGGGCCAATGGCGTGGCCAATGTGCCTGAATATGGGACCGTTAAAGTTGAGGCTGAATTTCATGCACTGCTCCGTAACAGTGCCTATCACGCCATTCAAAACGGCATTCGCTATCCAGCCACCATGCTGATGCATGGGGTAAATGATTCTCGCGTCGATGTGTGGCAGAGCCTTAAATATGCATCACGTTTAGCAGATGCACAAAAAGGTCGGCAAGCTGTTTTGTTGCGATTGGACTATGAAGCGGGACACGGTGCTGGATCGGGTGCAGACCAAGCCAATCAAAGAACGGCAGACTTACAAGCCTTCATGCTTTGGCAAATGGGCTTGCCTGAATTTCAACCTCAGTAATTTTTAAACGGGTGATGAGGCTATGGGAATTTTGATTCGTTGTGCGTTGTTGGTGATGGCCTGCAGTCTGGTTGCTTGTGCAAGCAACACGCGCACCATGGCTGACAGCATCAGTCCAGAAACGCAGCAGTTCAAGACTCCCGCTTGTCAGCGGTCGTTTCAGTTGGCTGAAATGCATGACGACATCAAAATGTCACGAACCATTGCCACACCCACCTTGTTGGTTTTGTCCGGGGGTTCTTTGTTTTTTCCTTTGCTGGGGATCAACATAGGATTGGATGCGCTTGATCACCTTGATGCATCGCACGTCTCAAAAGCGTGCGGTGGGTTTGCAACGCCCTCTGAGAATATTTTAGAAAAAGTATTGTTAGGTGCAGGATTTGGCATCCTGAAGAAATAATCAAAATCGAATGACGTTCAGTGCACTTGGCAGAACTTCAATGTTGAGTTGATGGTCATATCCCAGACTTTCACCATCTGCCGCAATGGGCAGTGCCTGCGAACTGTTGATCGTTGCCTTTGAAAATGCTACGGTCCTAATTCGGTTGTGACTTAAATGTAGTCCCATTAGCAAACGCGGCAGCATCAACAAAGTTTGTAACCGATTGAATTGACCTGCCATGAGGATGTTGAGCTGACCGTCGTCAATCAGGGCATGCGGCACGGCTGGCATGCCGCCACCATAACTTGGTGTGTTGAGCGTCGAAGCGAGGAGAGTGGTTCCTTGATGCGCCATGGCGCCATCGATGCAAATTTGCATCTCCCAATTCCGCAGCTGGGTAAGCTCTCTCAAAGTGGCCAGGAGGTATCTCGGCAAACCTCTTAGAAATTTTGGACCCGCCAATGCGCGGTTGCCAACCGATGCATCAAATCCAATGGCCAAGCTGGAATGAAAATAATGAACTTTCCCCGAGGCTAATGCCACTCGCCCAAGGTCTATTTTTTGAGCTTTTTCAAACAATGCAAATTTCAAAGCATCTGGCCATGCCATGCGGTGAAGGCCCCATGCACGAGCACAATCGTTGCCACTGCCATAAGGTACCAAGCCAATTTCAAACGCTGAATGCATCAAAGCTGGAAGCATTTGATTCAGGGTACCGTCTCCACCCACAATCACAACACGGGTATTGGAGGCTCTTTGTTTCAGCAAATGCAAGCCGTCCTCTACGGATTCAGGCATCACCATCTTGAAGTGATCGAAATGCTGAAGGTAGGGCTGGCATTGGGCTTCTATTTGGGGAAAAAGCTTTTTAGCTCGTCCACCAGC
>JBIKJX010000113.1:0-5880 GCA_044360785.1 Limnohabitans sp. | reverse complement strand
AGAGCATGTCGCCATTGAAAGCGTGACCATGGCAGGGCTACCAAGCTGCCCACCAAGAGCGCGCAACCGGTCGACAAAAAGGGCGGCAGGTGCGATAGCCGTACCCCGACTGGCGCCAGCGTGGCCCACAGCGCAATGGCGCCAAGCGCATAGAAAAAAGCTTTTTTAGAAGCGTTCAACGCGCCAAGCTCGCCGCATGCGCTTGTTGATCAGCGTGGTAGCTGGAGCGCACCATGGCACCCACGGCCGCATGGGTGAAGCCCATCTCGTAGGCTTTCTCTTCAAACATTTTGAAGGTGTCAGGGTGCACATAACGCTTCACGGGCAAGTGGCTGTTGGAGGGTGCCAGGTATTGACCCAAGGTGAGCATTTCAATGTTGTGCGCTCGCATGTCGCGCATCACTTCCAAAATCTCTTCATCGGTTTCACCGAGGCCCACCATCAAGCCGCTTTTGGTGGGCACATGTGGAAAGAGTGCCTTGAATTTCTTCAAGAGCTGTAGTGAAAACTGATAGTCGGAGCCAGGACGGACTTCTTTGTAAAGGCGTGGCACAGTTTCTAGATTGTGGTTCATCACATCGGGTGGCGCAGACTTGAGAATTTCAAGGGCGCGGTCATCGCGGCCCCTGAAGTCGGGCACCAACACTTCAATTTGCGTTTCGGGTGACAGCGCTCGAGTTTGACGAATGCAGTCGACAAAATGGCCGGCACCGCCATCACGCAAGTCATCTCGGTCAACGCTGGTAATCACCACATAGCGCAATTTCAAGTCGGCAATGGTGCGCGCCAAATTGCTGGGCTCGTTCACATCCAGAGGATCGGGTCGGCCATGACCCACATCACAGAAGGGGCAGCGCCGTGTGCATTTGTCGCCCATGATCATGAAGGTGGCCGTGCCTTTGCCAAAGCATTCTCCAATGTTGGGGCAACTGGCTTCTTCGCAAACGGTGACCAAACTGTTTTTCCGGAGAATGTCTTTGATCTCGTAAAAGCGGGTGGTGGGTGAACCGGCTTTGACACGAATCCACTCGGGCTTTTTGAGAATTTCGCCAGCCTCTACTTTGATGGGAATGCGAGACAACTTTGCGGCTGCTTTTTGTTTGGCAGAGGCATCGTAATTCTCTTGTGTTTGGGCTTCTCGCACCACGTTGCGGGTGAGGCCGGCGTCTTTGGTCATTGTTTTCTTTCGGTGTCAGGGTGCCAGCAAGGATGTCAGTTTGTGCGCCAGAACATCGACAGCTTCTTCCCAAGAGGCGTTGACCCCTATTGTAAAAAGATCCACAGTTTGCAAACCGGCATAGCCACATGGATTGATGCGCTGGAAGGGCGCCAGGTCCATTTTGACGTTCAAAGCCAGACCGTGATAAGTGCATTGGCGGCTGACTTTGATGCCTAGCGCACTGATTTTTCCAAGCCCCTTGAAGGGGTCATTGGGCAAGGCGGGGCCTGTCAGCGCTTGGTGTGCAAAGGGGTCGGCCAAGCGAACATAAATGCCTGGTGCATTGGCCACGCGGTGTCCTGTGACGCCAAAATGAGCCAGTGTGCGAATGACAGCTTCTTCCAACCGGTAGACATACTCTTTGACAAAGTACCCAGCCCTTTGCAGGTTCAGCAGGGGGTATGCCATGATTTGCCCCGGTCCATGGTAGGTCACCTGTCCCCCTCGGTTAGTCGCAATCACAGGAATATCGCCGGCATTCAAAACATGACCTGCCAAGCCCGCCAAACCCTGGGTGAAAACGGGAGGGTGTTCACACAACCACAGCATGTCTGGCGTTTCCAAGTTGCGCTTGGCCGTGAAATCCTGCATGGCCTGGTATGTGTCTAAGTAGCTAACTTGACCGAGGTGTTGGACCTGCATGTTGAAAGCGAGTTGATTCAATGTGGGTGGCCGCCGCGTCCTTAAAGCGCAACTTTGACCATGGGGTGCGCCGTCAGCGCGAGATACATGTTGTCCAGCTGCTCGCGACTGGTTGCGCGAATGGTCAAGGTCACACTCAGGTAATTGCCCGCTTTGCTGGGACGCATTTCCAAAGTGGCGGGATCGTATTCAGGGTCAAATTGTTGGGCGATTTGAACCATGGCTTCTGCAAAACCATCAACCCTGGCGCCCATGACTTTGATGGGAAAGCTGCAGGGGTACTCAATGAGCGACTCTTTGCGGGGGTCGGCTTGGGTGGGCGGGCTGGTGGATGCGCTCATAACATGGGTTGGACAGAGAGGGTTAAGCCAAAAATTGGGCTGAAAGACTTAGCGCCAAATTACCACAGCGCCAATGGCCAGCCAACCCAATGAGAAGTTTAAAAGAACCAGTGGGTGAATTTTTGCCAACTGCGCACCCGCCAAGGGGAGATCGCCTGCTGACAACGCAGCTTTCATTTTTCTAAACGGGCCGAAATAAAGGTGGCCAAAAACAAGGCACATAAAGCTGCCAACGCCAATCATCACATGCCAGCCCTTGGGGGCCATCTTCATGTCGACGCCCATCAGCATGATGCCGCCAGATACAAGCAATACCACCACACAAGCCGTGACCATCTTGAAAAAACGCGTCAGTACGGCGCCCAACAAGGGCAGGCGTTGGGCGGGTTCAAGCTGCGCAATGGCAACGGGGCGCAAGGCCCAAATCATGAGGGCCATGCCACCCATCCAAATGATGCCGGCAGCCAAATGGGAAAATTTAAACAGTTCGTACATGATGTTGGAAGCCTGAGGCCTGGTTGATCGAAGTTAAATCCCTTTTGAATTGTGACCCTTTTTCGGTATATGGGTTTTCACCTATAATCGTGATCTTTGCGGAACTAAGGGTATATCTGTAACCTGGATGTAAACAAACATGGCCAGAATACCTATACAAAATTTAGCAGACGAAGATGGTGAAGTTGAGGGTGCTGATCAATTCAAGCCCTTAACTGCTGAAGAAGTTAAACAGCTACGACTTCAGCAACCACTCCTCTCCATTTGGCGTGTGGTTTTGGCACAGGTTTTGGTTGGTTTGGCTGTTTCAGCTTTGACTTGGCTCTTCACAGGGCGTGTCTCATCAGCATTGTCGGCAGCCTACGGGGCTTTGTCGGTGGTGGTTCCTGCAGCGTTGTTCGCGCGGGGCCTTACCAGCAAAACCAGCAGCATCAATTCAGGGGCCGCGGTCTTTGGATTTTTGTTGTGGGAAATGGTCAAGATTGGACTCACGATTGCCATGCTTTTTGCGGCAATCAAGTTGGTCAAAGATTTAAGCTGGCCTGCCATGTTGGTAGGTCTTGTGATCACGATGAAGGTTTATTGGGTGGTGTTTGCCTGGCGCAAAGTGTTTCACCCGGTTGCCTAAGTTGAAAAGTTAAAGTTAATTTTTAAAGAGCCTAGAGAATGTCAGCTGCAAACGCTCCCAGCGCCGGTGAATACATTGGCCACCACCTGACCCATCTGCAAAACAAGCCGATGGCCGGTGTGATTGACTTTTCAGTCTTCAACATCGACTCCATCTTTTGGGGTGTTTTGTTGGGCGTTTTGGGCAGCTTCTTTCTGTGGAAAGCAGCAAGCAAGGCCACTTCAGGTGTTCCTGGTCGTTTTCAAGCCGCAGTCGAAATCTTGTTCGAAATGGTCGACTCACAGGCCAAAGGCATTATTCACAATGCCGAAAGCCGCAAATTGGTATCTCCATTGGCTCTAACGGTATTTGTCTGGATTTTCTTGTTGAATTCCATGGACTTTTTGCCGGTTGACTTGTTCCATGGCTTGTTTGCTGTGACGGGCCTAGACAGCAGCATCCATTACTTCCGCGTTGTGCCTACGGCTGACTTGTCCACCACCTTGGGCATGTCTGTGTCGGTTTTGCTGATTTGTGTTTACTACAACATCAAAATTAAAGGCATTGGCGGTTGGTTCCATGAGTTGACCACTGCCCCCTTCGGTGCACACCCTATTTTGTGGCCCTTCAACTTCGTCTTCCAAATGATTGAATTCGTCGCTAAAACCGTGTCACACGGCATGCGACTCTTCGGCAACATGTATGCCGGCGAACTGATTTTCATGTTGATCGCTTTGATGGGTGGCGCGGCCGCCATGTCATTGACTGGCATTTTGTTGCCAATCGGTCACGTGATCGCTGGCTCCATCTGGGCCATCTTCCATATCTTGATCGTGGCTTTGCAAGCTTTCATTTTCATGATGTTGACTTTGGTCTACATCGGTCAAGCGCACGACGCTCACTGAGCGTCACAATTTAGTTTTTTCTTAACCTTTTCATCATCATCCATAGGAGCAATTAAATGGAACACGTTCTCGGTTACGTCGCTTTGGCAGCTGGTCTCATCATCGGCATGGGCGCGATTGGCGCTTGTATCGGTATCGGTATCATGGGCAGCAAATACCTCGAGGCAGCTGCTCGTCAACCCGAATTGATGAACGAACTTCAAACCAAAATGTTCTTGTTGGCTGGTTTGATCGACGCGGCTTTCCTGATTGGCGTTGGTATCGCCATGATGTTCGCGTTCGCGAATCCGTTTGTTCTGAAGTAATTCCTGCAACAACCAAAAGAAAGGTGTTGCCGTGAGTATCAATGCAACCCTGTTTGTTCAAGCCATTGTTTTTGCAATTCTGGTTTGGTTCACGATGAAATTCGTGTGGCCACCCCTTGCAGCCGCATTGGATGAACGAGCTCAAAAAATCGCCGACGGCCTCGCCGCTGCTGACAAAGCCAAATCTGAACTCGCCGCTGCAAACCAGCGCGTGGAAGCTGAATTGGCCACCTCACGCAACGAGACGGCTTCTCGCTTGGCTGACGCCGAGCGCCGTGCTTTGACGATCATCGAAGAAGCCAAAGCCCGTGCCACTGAAGAAGGCAACAAGATCATTGCAGCAGCGAAAGCTGAGGCAGAGCAACAAACGGTGAATGCCCGTGAAACTTTGCGTGAGCAAGTTGCGGCATTGGCTGTGAAGGGCGCCGAGCAGATTCTCCGCAAGGAAGTCAATGCGGGTGTTCATGCTGATCTGTTGAACCGTCTGAAGACCGAGCTGTAAAACTTAACAGTCCGAGAAGACCATGGCAGAACTTGCAACCATCGCCCGCCCATACGCTGATGCGCTTTTCAAAGCGCAATCAGCCGACCTTGCGGGTACTGCAGCTTGGCTCGACGAGCTTGCCGCAGTTGCGAGCGACTCGCAACTGTTGCAATTCTCTGAAAACCCCAAGGTGACCGACGCGCAAGTGTTCGAAGTTATTTCTGGTGTGGTGAAAACCGCATTGCCAGCAGCAGCTCAGAACTTCTTGCGCCTGGCCATTGAAAACCGCCGACTTGTTGCGTTGCCCGAAATTGCCAGTCAATTCCGCGCACTCAAAAATGCACAAGGTGGCACAGCCGATGCGATCGTTCACAGTGCTTTCCCTATCGATGCAGCCGCTTTGGCCGATCTGTCTGGAACACTTGAAAAACGTTTTGGCCGCAAACTCAACGTCAGCGTTGATGTCGATGCGTCACTCATTGGTGGCGTGCGCGTGGTCGTGGGGGACGAGGTGTTGGACACCTCCGTCAAGGCCCGTCTGGAACAAATGAAAGCGGCGCTCACTGCTTGATGCAGCGAGAGCCCAGATCTATTTAAAGAAAGAAGGAAAGAGTCATGCAACTCAATCCAGCAGAAATTTCTGAGCTGATCAAGAGTCGAATTCAAGGTTTGTCTTCTGATGCAGACATCCGCAACCAAGGCACCGTGGTGTCCGTAACTGACGGTATCGTGCGCGTGCATGGTTTGTCAGACGTGATGCAAGGCGAGATGCTTGAGTTCCCTGCTACAGCCGCTGGTGTTGCCACCTACGGTTTGGCTTTGAACTTGGAGCGCGACTCCGTTGGCGCCGTTATTTTGGGTGAATACGAGCACATCTCTGAA
>JBIKJX010000112.1:0-5908 GCA_044360785.1 Limnohabitans sp. | reverse complement strand
CGAGTCGTTGGCCAGCAGTTTTATTTCTTGGAGATTAGGCAATGAAAATTCTTGTTCCCGTGAAGCGGGTCGTTGATTACAACGTGAAAGTGCGCGTCAAATCGGATGGCACCGGCGTGGACATCGCTAACGTCAAAATGAGCATGAACCCCTTCGATGAAATTGCTGTTGAAGAAGCGGTTCGTTTGAAAGAAAAGGGCATTGCCACTGAAGTGATTGCTGTTTCATGTGGTGTTACACAGTGTCAAGAAACTTTGCGCACCGCCATGGCCATCGGTGCAGATCGCGGTATTTTGGTCGAGACACCTGCCGATTTAGAGTTGCAACCCTTGGCGGTTGCCAAGTTGCTCAAAGCATTGGTCGACAAAGAGCAACCTGGTTTGATCATTTTGGGCAAGCAAGCCATTGACGATGACTGCAACCAAACGGGTCAAATGTTGGCCGCCTTGGCCGATTTGCCCCAAGCCACATTTGCTTCCAAAGTGGAAGTCGTTGATGGCAAAGCGCAAGTCACACGTGAAATTGATGGCGGACTTGAAATCTTGTCCTTGTCCATGCCAGCGGTCATTACCACCGACTTGCGCCTGAACGAGCCCCGCTACGTGACGTTGCCCAACATCATGAAGGCCAAGAAAAAACAACTCGATATTTTCAAGCCAGAAGACCTGGGTGTTGACGTCGCACCACGCATTGCCACCTTGAACGTTTCTGAGCCACCCAAGCGCTCTGCCGGTATCAAGGTGCCTGACGTGGCCACTTTGGTCGACAAGCTAAAAAATACATCGAAGGTCATCTAATTAATTTGCGTGACAGGCCCAGATTTGCTCTGCAAATTTGCGCTGTCTTCAACTGATCAAGGAAATTTCATGAGTTCATTAGTTATTGCAGAACACGACAACGCGTCCATCAAGGGCGCAACTTTGAATACCGTAACTGCTGCTGTTGCATGCGGCGGTGAAGTGCATGTGTTGGTGGCGGGTCACAACGCGGGTGCCGCTGCACAAGCTGCGGCCCAAATTGCAGGCGTTTCCAAAGTCATTCATGCTGACGCAGAAGGTCTAGCCCATGGCTTGGCCGAGAACGTGGCCGCCCAAGTGTTGGCCATTGCTGGCAATTACACACACATTTTGTTTCCTGCGACTGCAGGTGGCAAAAACGTCGCGCCTCGTGTTGCGGCCAAGTTGGACGTTGCCCAATTGAGCGACGTGACATTGGTGGTCTCTGCCGACACTTTCGAACGTCCCATCTACGCTGGCAATGCCATTGCCACAGTTCAAAGCAAAGACGCTGTCAAGGTGTTGACGGTTCGCACCACAGGTTTTGACGCCGCCGCCGCCACAGGAGGCTCTGCCAGTATTGAAACGACAGCAGCAGCAACCGACAGCGGCAAGAGCGTATTTAAAGGCAGCGAGATTGCCAAGAACGATCGACCAGAACTCACAGCTGCCAAAATCATTGTGTCGGGTGGCCGTGCGCTGGGCA
Source organism: Limnohabitans sp. (assembly GCA_044360785.1). Taxonomy (GTDB): domain Bacteria; phylum Pseudomonadota; class Gammaproteobacteria; order Burkholderiales; family Burkholderiaceae_C; genus Limnohabitans_A. The sequence goes on along the minus strand of JBIKJX010000112.1, from coordinate 4,426 downwards.
GTGCTGAAAAGTTTGCAGAAGTCATTACCCCCTTGGCTGACAAGCTGGGCGCTGCCATGGGTGCCAGCCGCGCTGCGGTGGACGCAGGTTACGCGCCCAACGATTGGCAAGTGGGTCAAACCGGCAAAATTGTGGCGCCGCAGTTGTATGTGGCCTGCGGTATTTCAGGTGCCATTCAGCACTTGGCCGGTATGAAAGACAGCAAGGTCATTGTGGCCATCAACAAAGACCCTGAAGCACCTATTTTCAGTGTTGCCGATTATGGTTTGGAAGCCGATTTGTTTGCGGCTGTGCCCGAGTTGGTCAACGCTTTGTGATGTGTTTGATTTGACTTGACATGTGAGTTTGAAAGGCATCCTCTGTGGTGCCTTTCTTTTATTCGGAGTAGAAAATGACTTATGTAGCCCCCCTCAAAGACATGCTTTTCAACATCGAGCACTTGGCTCGGATCGACCAAGTTGCGCAGTTGCCTGGGTTTGAAGATGCCGGCCTTGAAACAGCACAAGCTGTTTTGGAAGAGTGCGCCAAGTTAAACCAAGATGTGATTTCGCCTTTGAACTGGGAGGGCGACAAAAATCCATCTGCATTTGCCAACGGTTCTGTGAAAACCACACCGGGCTTCAAAGAAGCCTTCAAGCAGTACGGCGAGGGCGGATGGCAAGGCTTGCAGCACCCCACTGAATTTGGCGGACAAGGCTTGCCCAAAACCATTGGGGCCGCTTGCGGTGAAATGCTCAACTCGGCCAACATGAGTTTTGCTTTGTGCCCCTTGCTGACAGATGGTGCCATCGAAGCGCTCTTGACCGCAGGCTCAGACGATTTGAAAAACATCTATCTCGAGAAATTGATTTCAGGTGAGTGGACAGGCACCATGAATTTGACAGAGCCTCAAGCAGGTTCTGATTTGGCTTTGGTGCGCACACGTGCCGAGTCTTTGCCCGATGGCACCTTCAAAATTTTCGGCACCAAAATCTACATCACCTATGGTGAGCATGACATGGCGGACAACATTGTTCACTTGGTGCTGGCGCGTGTACAAGGCGCCCCCGAGGGTGTGAAAGGCATCAGCTTGTTTGTGGTGCCCAAGTTCATGGTCAATGCCGATGGCAGCCTAGGACAACGCAATGATGTTCATTGTGTGAGCATCGAACACAAAATGGGCATCAAAGCCAGCCCCACGGCTGTTTTGCAATACGGTGATCACGGTGGTGCCATTGCTTACTTGGTCGGCGAAGAAAACCGTGGTTTGGAATACATGTTCATCATGATGAATGCTGCGCGTTATGCGGTGGGTGTGCAGGGCATTGCGATTGCCGAGCGGGCCTATCAAAAGGCTGTGCAATATGCCAAAGACCGTGTTCAAAGCCGACCCGTTGATGGCAGCATGAACACTTCTGCGCCCATCATTCATCACCCCGATGTTAAGCGCATGCTCATGACCATGCGTGCAAGCACTGAGGGATGCCGTGCTTTGGCCACTGTGGCTGCCGCGGCCTATGACGCAGCGCATCACCATCCCGATGCAGAAGTGCGCAAACAAAATGCACTGTTCTATGAATTCATGGTGCCCTTGGTTAAAGGCTATAGCACCGAGATGAGCCTAGAAGTGACTTCACTGGGCGTTCAAGTTCATGGCGGTATGGGTTTCATTGAAGAAACGGGTGCAGCCCAGTACTACCGTGACGCCAAAATTTTGACCATCTACGAAGGCACAACCGCCATCCAAGCCAACGATTTGGTAGGTCGCAAAACAGCCCGTGATGGTGGACAAAAAGCCAAGGCTTTGGCAGGTCAAGTTGAACAAACAGAAATTGAGCTGCTGGCCCATTCCAACGCAGATGCCCAAGCCGTTGGTCGTCGCTTGAAAGCCGCGCGTTTGGCCTTCTTAGATGTGGTTCAATTCGTTGCGGGTAATGCCAAAGGCAATCCCAATGATGTCTATGCGGGCAGCGTGCCTTACCTCATGCTAACCGGCAACATGATGGCGGGTTGGCAAATGGGCCGTGCTTTGTTGGTCGCCTTGGCGCAAAGCGCGCAGGGTCATGACAAGGCCTTCATGGATGCCAAAGTGACTACCGCACGTTTCTATGCCGATCACTTGTTAAGCCGCGCGCCAGGCGTTCGGGACAGCATTGTGGACGGTGCCAAATGCGTGACAGAGCTTTCTCTAGAAGCTTTCTAAAATTGACTTCTTAATTCGCTTTTATATTCACTGGAGACTGCATGTCTAAACTGCCCGCTGTTCTGGCCAATTTACCTTTTCCGGTCATCGCTTCACCTTTGTTCATCATCAGCAATCCCAAGCTGGTCATCGAGCAATGTAAAGCGGGTGTTGTGGGTTCTATGCCCGCCTTGAACGCCCGGCCTGCAGCGCAGTTGGAAGAATGGTTGATTGAGATCACAGAAACTCTGGCGGCATACAACAAAGCCAATCCAGACAAACCCGCTGCGCCTTTCGCCATCAATCAAATTGTTCACAAGAGCAATGATCGCTTAGAACATGACATGGCCATGTGTGTCAAATACAAGGTGCCTATCATCATCACCTCATTGGGTGCGCGTGAAGACATCAATCAAGCTGCGCACAGTTATGGCGGCGTGGTGTTGCACGACATCATCAACAACAAGTTTGCACACAAAGCCATTGAAAAGGGTGCCGATGGATTGATTGCGGTAGCTGCTGGTGCTGGTGGTCATGCAGGTGAAAAAAGTCCGTTTGCATTGATCCAAGAAATTCGCCAATGGTTCGACGGCCCCATTGCTTTGTCTGGCTCAATTGCCACAGGCGATGCCGTCTTGGCAGCGCAAGCCATGGGTGCAGACTTTGCCTACATCGGTTCTGCTTTCATTGCCACGCACGAAGCGCGTGCGGCAGAAGAATACAAGAAAGCCATTGTGGATTGCAATTCCGATGACATTGTTTACAGCAATTTGTTCACGGGTGTTCACGGCAATTATTTGGCGCCCTCCATCAAGGCCGCTGGCCTGGATCCAGCCAACTTGCCAGTGTCAGACCCATCGGCCATGAACTTTGGTGGCGACGCTAAAAAAGCATGGAAAGACATTTGGGGTTGCGGACAGGGCATTGGTGCTGTCAATGCCATTGTTAGCACGGCAGAGCGTGTTGCAAAGCTCAAGCAAGAATACGCACAGGCCCGTGCGCGCTTAGCCATTTAAGCTGTCACGTTCAGTGAAAACGGAGCGGTTAGAACTCATTGACCTGTTGAAGGTTGGTGCCTGCATTCTGATCGTTTGGCACCATTTGGCTTTGTACAGCCCCATGGCTGTCGTTGCCTCAGAATGGTTCCCAGCGACTGAAGATTTCTTTTTGGAACACGGACTGCTAGCGGTCCAGGTGTTCTTGGTGATTGGTGGCTATCTCAACGCCAAATCCTTGTCTCTTGTCTTGTTAGATGACAATATTCATGTGACTTCACGCATCTGGGCAAGATACAAAAGGTTGGCCATCCCCTTGTTTGTAGCCCTTTCTTTTGCCGTGCTGGTCACTGCAATGATCAGCCCTTTTTTTGATCACAGTTCTCTCTCTGCGGCACCGACACCTTGGCAAGTTTTAGCGCATGTTTTTTTCTTGCAGGATGTTCTCTATCTTGAGGCTTTTTCTGCAGGCGTTTGGTACGTTGCCATTGACTTTCAATTGTTCGTCATGGCCATTGTTAGCGCATGGTCGGCCCATGCATGGCAAAGATCTTCTAGCACTGGCTTGGTCGTCCGAAAAGCATTGTTTCTATGGGCCGCTCTGACGCTGCTTTCTCTCTTTATTTGGAACTTGAATCCCCTTGGCGAGATTTGGGGAACTTATTTTTTGGGTGCGTATGGTTTGGGTCTGTGCGTTGGCAGTTGGCGCTATGTCAATTTGCGCTTCAGCTACTTCCATTTGAGTGTGCTGATCGTTCTTGTAGGCGCGCTGGCGTTTGCGTACCAACCCAGAGAAAGACTGGCAGTGGCAGTTGCCACTGCATTTTTCTTAAGTCTTTATGAGGCCAGTGAATGCAAGCCTATTCAGTTCTTGAAAGCAAGCTGGCTTCGAAATTTTTCTGACGCGACGTATGCCATTTTTCTGATTCACTTCGGCGTCAGTTTGCTCGTTAGCGCGCTTGTTTTCAATTTTTGGTCAGAGAACATACCCATCAACTTGATGGGCTTGTTTGTATCTTTTGCGCTGTCTGTATGGCTAGGACGCTTGATTCAATTGCACATTGAAAGCAAGCCCCCCAGTCTGCAACGCTTGCTACAGTGGGTTGCAATTTTTGTGGCCAGCAGTACCGCTGGCATGTGGCTTAGTTAGTTGTCAGTTCTTGGCTTTCATTGACCTTGCCTTGTATGTAAGCCAGTGCAGCTTCTACTTGGTCAATGAGAATTAGACACAGGTCGCCTGGTGCCAGACGCGCCAGCGCGGTGTCAATGG
>JBIKJX010000111.1:0-5915 GCA_044360785.1 Limnohabitans sp. | reverse complement strand
AATGTCTTTGATGCCATTGACCGATTGCAGGGCTTTCTCAATGCGATTGAGCACCTCGCGCTCGACAGAGTCGGGTGAGGCGCCAGGGTAATTGATGTCAATGACCAATAAGGGGAGTTCAATGTCGGGGAATTGATTGACTTTGAGTTTGTTCAGGGCCAGCAGTCCGCCTGCCATGAGCATGAGCAAAATAACAATCGTGACGATTGGTTTTTTGACGCTGAAATTGGAAAGAAACATGTTTACTGACCTGCCTTTGCAGCAGGTTCTGTGCGCAAGGTAAATGACTGACCCTCTTTGAGGGCACTGCCATCTTTGCGAAGTACTTTCTCCCCAGCATTCAAGCCTGCTTTGATAACCCAATTGCCAGACCGGCTATCACGCCCATTGATTTCAATGCTGCGTTTGCTCAAGGTGTTGTTGTCCAATACCCAAACAAAAACTTTGTCGCCTTCTCTTCTCAAACTGTTGTCTGAAACCATGACGGCAGGTTTGGTTTGCGTTTCGATCATGCCCTCTGCATAGAGTCCCACCACAGGCGGACGGTCTTTGCCGCTGAGTTCAACAATGACGGAGACTTGGCGCGTGATGGGGTTGGCGGCACCATCAATCCGTTTGACAATGCCGCTGCTGCTCAATTGCTTGTCTACTTGGGACATGCCATTGATTCTGAAATTAACGCGCTGCCCAACCTTGACCACATTCATTTGATCGGCTGAAACTTGGCCTTCAAATCGCATGCTGCTGGGGTCAATCACTTGAATAAGTTCTTTGCCCATTTGAGCGGTATCGCCCGCAGATGCTTTGCGGGCGCTGACTACACCCTGAAAGGGGGCGCGTACTTCGGTTCGCTCGAGTTGTTGTTTGGCGGCGGCCACACGCGCTTTACTGGCAACAAATTCACTTTGGGCAGCGTTTCGTTTTAGCTCCGATTCTTCAAGACCTTGGGTTGAAACCATGCCCTGTGACTGCAGAGACTTCATGCGCTGGAATTGACGTTCTGCGCCATCGAGAGACTGTGTTGCAGCGCGGAAAGATTCTTCTGCTGAATTGAGGTTGTCGCGTAAGACCGAGCTGTCCAAGGTAACGAGGAGGTCGCCTTTGCGAACCATTTCGCCATTTTCCTTGTGAACCTTCAGCACCATGGCACTGACTTCAGCACGCAAATCGGCGCGTCGTTCAGCTTGCAATGAGCCCGAAATAACTGGCCCCGTGCCATGTTCAGAAGTGCCTACTTGCGCGATGTCTTCGCTACCTAAACTCAGCACTGAAGATTCGGTAGATTTGTCGGCGTTTGAGGCGGGCTTGTTGCAAGCTATCAATAAAAGGCTTAAGGCAAGGGAACAAGCAAGACCTATGGGATTTATAAAACGACCCAGCGTGGTTTGACGCAACATGGCAACTCCGAATACGAAAAAAGTACCCGAATTACATCATGAAAAGTCAATATTGCGCGAATTAAAGGCTTGTTCGAAGGGACCAAATTTCTGGGAAAAGCACCACATCCAACATCTTGCGCAAATAGCTAACGCCACCTGTTCCGCCAGTGCCGCGTTTGAAGCCAATCACACGCTCCACCGTCGTCAGGTGTCTAAAGCGCCAAAGCCTGAAGGCATCCTCTAAATCTGCCAGTTCTTCGCCCAACTGGTACAGATCCCAGTATTTTTTGTGATTTCGATAGACCACCAACCATGCGTCTTCCACCTGATTGTTTGCCGCATAGGCTTGTCTGCAGTTGCGTTCCAGAATTTCTGCGGGAACTGCCAAGCCGCGGCGGGCCAAAAGCTTCAAGCTCACATCGTACAAAGAGGGCGCGCAAAAAGCTTTTTCTACAATTTCGTGCAAGTCAGGCCGATGGGCATGCGGTATCAGCATGTTTTGATTTTTATTGCCCATCGAAAACTCAATGCATCGGTATTGCCAACTTTGGAAACCGCTCGATTGAGCCAGATAAGGACGAATGGCGCTGTATTCCGGAGGCGTCATGGTGGCCAGAACATCCCAAGCATGAACCAGTTGGGCCATGATTTGCGATACACGAGCCAACATTTTGAATGCATCGGGCAATTCATCTTCTTCAATGTGACGCATGGCCGCAGTCAGTTCGTGCAGCATCAGCTTCATCCAGAGCTCGCTGGTTTGGTGCTGAACGATGAACAACATTTCGTTGTGATCGGGTGAAAGCGGCTTTTGCGCGTTCAAGATGGCATCAAGTTGCAGGTAGTCGCCATAGCTCATGGACTGACTGAAATCCATTTGCGCGTTGTGATGAAAGGGACATTCAGACATGCTTGGTTCTTTCCCGGTTCAGGTCACGGCTTGTTTTTTTGAAAAGCGCGACTGCTGCCATTCTTGGGTGGCCATCACTTCTTTCAGGTTACTAACGGCATGCCAGACATCGGCATAGCCCACATACAAAGGCGTGAGGCCAAATCGCAAAATGTCGGGTTGCTGCTTTCCGTTGCCAGCCCTGAAATCACCAATCACACCCCGCGCAATGAGTGCTTGCACAATAGCGTATGCGCCGTCGCTGCGAGTCAAACTGACTTGTGAGCCGCGCAATTCATCTTCATTGGGCGTGGCAATGCCAAAGCCATATTCAAGCAACTGGGTATTGACCAAATGCATGAAGAGCCCAGTCAAGGCCAAGGATTTTTTGCGCAGTGCGGGCATACCGCCCAGCTTTTCTACTTCTAAGAATGCATCTAAACCTGTGTCTAGTGCAACCAAACTCAAGACAGGTTGGGTGCCGCATTGATAGCGTGTAATGCCTTTGGCAGGTTGGTAGTCGGGTGTGAATTCAAATGGGGCAGCGTGGCCCCACCAGCCGGTCAGGGGTTGCCAAAAACGATCAGTGTGTTGAGGGTTGACCCACACAAAGGCGGGTGCGCCAGGGCCACCATTTAAATATTTGTAGCCGCAACCCACTGCAAAGTCAGCGCCTGCAGCATTCAAATCAACCAAGACAGCACCTGCGCTGTGTGCCAAATCCCAAACGCTTAATGCGCCTACCGCATGCGCTGCGTCGGTTAGGGCCTTCATGTTGAACATCGCGCCGGTTCGGTAGTTCACATGGGTCAACATCAGTACAGCGACATCAGGTTGCAATGCCGTCACAAGTTCATCTGCCGCTACCAACTTCAGTTGAAACCCATGCGCTTTGCACAAAGCCTCAGCCATATAGAGATCTGTTGGAAAATTGGTATCTTCACTCAGAATGATGTTTTTGTGGGGATGGTCTGCCTGGGCAATGGACATGGCTGCGCTGAGCACTTTGTACAAATTGATCGACGTGCTGTCTGCAGCCACCACTTCGTTGGCATTTGCACCAATCAGTCGGGCAATTTTGTCGCCCACTTTTAAGGGAAGTTGAAACCAACCTGCCGTGTTCCAGCTTTTGATCAAGTCATTGCCCCATTCTTGCGTGACGGCCTGCGCAACGCGAGTGGGCGTTGCCTTGGGCAACACACCCAGCGAATTGCCATCCAGGTAGATCACGCCCTCTGGCAATTGAAACAAGTCACGCAGTGAGCGAAGTGGGTCTTGTTGGTCTAAGCTTTCGCATGCTGCGAGCGATGGAGGTGTCATGTTCAAAGTTCTCGAAGGATGGCGCGCACCGGGCTGGCGTCTGCGCTCATCAGTTTGAGGGGCAGGGCGATCAATTCGTAATCACCCTCTTCAATGTGGTCAAGTTGCAGGTTTTCTAAGACGCGCATGTTGCGCTGGCGAATGACTTGATGGCTGTCCAGAGTTTTGCTGTTGGCTGGATCAATGCTGGCGCTGTCGATGCCGATCAATTTAACCCCCAAATTGGCCAAAGCCATTAAGGCTTCGGGTGCAAAGGCAGTCAGTTGGGCGTCGAAATGCTGCGTAGGAAATGTTTCGTAAGTTCTGACCAAAATGCGCTCAGGCAAGTTTTGCAGGCGATGCGACAAATGTTGGAGGGTAATGAGTGGGCCAACGCCAATGGCATGTACCACCCGGCATGGGCCGATGAATGTTTGTAAATCGACATGGCCTATGGCCTCACCCGATGGGTCGTAGTGCAGGGGGGCATCTGCATGGGACCCAACGTGCGGCGAGAAAGTGATGACACTGACATTGACTGGGCAATCGGCCGAAATTTGCGCCGACCAATTCAATTGGAAAGGAGTATCACCCGGGAAAACCGGACTGCCAACATCTATGGGTGGGGAAATATCCCAAATCTTTTTCATGAGGCGCAAAGATAGCGCTCTTAGGATTTTGTGGTGTCGGTTATATCCAACAGTTGCACAAATATCGCTTGAGAGACGACTAAATGACTTCATCGTAAACTCACTAACATGATTTTGACGCCTGACTCTTGGCAAGCCATTCAATTGACGGTGGCCTTGGCCACCTCAACCACCGTGATCTTGTTGATCCTGGCGACGCCTTTGGCTTGGTGGTTGTCGCAAACGCAGTCTGCATGGCGCGCACCGATTCATGCGCTGGTCACCTTGCCTTTGGTGCTGCCGCCGTCGGTCTTGGGCTTTTATTTGCTCATCGTGATGGGCCCACAAGGTCCCTTGGGCCAATTCACACAGGCCATGGGGTGGGGTGTTTTGTCCTTCACATTCACTGGCTTGCTGATCGGTTCTATATTGTTTTCACTGCCGTTTGCAGTGCAACCTTTGCAGCATGCCTTCGATGCCATGGGTTCAAGGCCTATGGAAGTGGCCGCCACCTTGCGCGCCAGTCCCCTTGACGCTTTCTTTTCAGTGGCCTTGCCCTTGGCCAAGCCCGGCATGGTGACCGCCGCTATTTTGAGCTTTGCCCATACCGTGGGTGAGTTTGGTGTGGTGCTGATGATTGGCGGCAACATACCCGGCAAAACGCGTGTGGTGTCGACAGAGATTTATGGTCATGTTGAAGCCATGGAATATGCGCAGGCCCATGTGTTGGCCGCAGGCATGTTGGTCTTCTCATTTGTGGTGCTGTTGGCACTGGCTTTGATGAATCGTCGTCAAAGGCAAGTGCCATGACAAGCATTCACTTGCAAATCAAAATGAGCCGTGCAGCTTTTAAGTTGGACGTCGATTTGCATTTACCCGGGCAGGGTATCAGTGCTATTTTCGGCCCCTCGGGTTCTGGCAAAACAACATTGCTTCGCGCTGTGGCTGGCCTCGAAAAAAACCAAGACGGATGCATCCAAATAGGCACCAACATTTGGCAAGACTCGCAGCGAGGTATTTATCTGCCAACTTGGCAGCGTTCCTTGGGTTATGTGTTTCAAGAATCAAGTTTGTTGCCGCATCTTACTGTCACTGAAAACCTCAATTTCGGATTGAAGCGCGCCTTAAAGACAATGGGCAGCGACCCCTCACAAGCCTCAAAAGCTTTGCATGCATCCATTGAACTTTTAGGCATTGGCAGTTTATTGGAGCGCATGCCCAATGAGCTGTCAGGTGGTGAGCGTCAACGCGTTGCCATTGCCAGAGCCATTGCCATGCAACCGCAATTGCTTTTGATGGACGAGCCTTTGGCTTCGTTGGATACGGCACGCCGTCATGAGATTTTTCCATGGCTTTCCAAGTTGCGTGATGAACTCAAAATGCCCATGTTGTATGTCACGCATTCGGCAGAAGAGGTCACTCGCTTGGCCGATCACTTGGTGGTCTTGGACAAAGGACTGGTTAAAGCGCAAGGCCCTGTCGGTGAGGTGTTGACGCAGGTGGTCAATCCCGTCGTGGTGGGTGAAGATGCTGGCGCACTCATTGAAGGCTGCGTGGGTGCAGTCGATGCGCAATGGCACTTGGCCCGCGTTGACTTTGATGGCGGTTGTGTTTGGATGCGTGATGCTGGCCTACCAGTCGGCAAAACTGTGCGCATTCGCATTTTGGCGCGTGACGTCAGTTTGGCCACGTCCGAGCCCCAAAACACCAGCATCCAAA
>JBIKJX010000110.1:0-5947 GCA_044360785.1 Limnohabitans sp. | reverse complement strand
AAAGCCTATGCCGAAGGGGGCCGCGCCTTGGCTTGTTACGGCGCTTTGTTGCTCGACAAAGAATTGAACCATCCCGATGAAAAAGTGCGTGCCGATTCTGCAGAAATTTTGGCGCTCTTGACGCCCATCGTGAAAGCCTTCTTAACCGACAACGGTTTCCAAGCCACCAACATGTGTCAGCAAGTTTTTGGTGGCCATGGTTACATCAAAGAGTGGGGCATGGAGCAGTATGTGCGTGATGCACGCATCAACATGATTTACGAAGGCACCAATGGCATTCAGTCACTCGATTTGCTAGGCCGTAAAGTGCTGGGCAATCAAGGTGCAAGTTTGCAAAAATTTGGCAAATTGATTGGCAAACTTGTGACACAAGAAATGGGCAATGAAGCCATGGCGGAGTTCATCAAACCGTTGGCTGATTTGGGTCAAAAAATGACACAGTTCACCACTGAAATTGGCATGAAAGCCATGGGCAATGCCGACGAAGTGGGTGCTGCGTCTGTTGATTATTTGCGTGTCGCGGGCCATCTGGTATTCGCTTACTTCTGGGCTCGCATGGCGCAAGTGGCTTTGGCCAAAATTGCCGCAGCAGAAGAAGAGGCACAACGCCCCGATCCCTTCTATAAAGCCAAACTCCAGACAGCACGTTTCTACTTTGCACGTTTGCTGCCCGAAACACTCAGTTTGATGAACACGGCGCGTTCTGGCGCCGATGTCCTGATGGACACCGATTTGGCATTGGCTTAAAGCTTTTGCATCTTCTCTCAAAAGGAACACAACATGAAACAAACATCATTGGCAAAACAATTCTTTCAATTCAGTGTTTTGTTGGCAGCCAGCGCCACTGCGAGCTTGGCCATGGCCAACTCGCCTGTGGGTCAGTGGCACACTGTCGACGACAAAACAGGTGAACCCAAAAGCTTGGTGGTGATTGCAGAGCACCAAGGCGTGATGCGGGGTCGTGTTGAAAAAATCTTGCGCAAAGACGCTGACCCTGCTGCCAAATGTGACAAATGCAGTGACGACCGTAAAAACTTGCCCATCTTGGGTATGGAAATCATTCGCGGCGCCAAAAAAGCATCCGGTAAAAATGTATGGGAAGACGGCGAAATCCTTGATCCTGAAAATGGCAAAACCTACGGCCTTCGTTTAACGCCCATTGAAAACGGTGCCAAGTTAGAGGTCCGTGGTTCCATTGGCCCCTTTGGCAGAACGCAAACTTGGGTGCGTGTCCCTTAACGGGTCACTACCCACTTGCTGTTCACCATTCATTTGAAAGAATCACCATGTCAGACATCTTGACCCACTTTGATGCGGGTGTTACCACCATCACCCTCAATCGTTTAGACAAAAAGAATTCCATCACTGGCGACATGTATGCCGCCATGGCCAAAGCCATTGACGATGCTCAAGCCAACAGCGCATGCCGCGTGTTGGTCATTCAAGGTCATGAAAGCATTTTCAGCGCAGGCAATGACATTGGTGATTTTTTAAACAAACCACCGTCCACTGCAGATTCGCCCGTGTTTCATTTCATGCGTGCACTCAGTACCTTCGAAAAACCCGTCATTGCCGCAGTGGCCGGCCCTGCCGTGGGCATCGGCACCACCTTGTTGTTCCATTGCGACCTGGTTTACGCCGGTGACAACGCTGCTTTCTCGATGCCGTTTGTGAATTTGGGTTTGTGCCCCGAATTTGCATCCAGCATCTTGGCGCCTCAAATGTTTGGCTATCACCGCGCAGCAGAAGCTTTGCTCCTGGGCGAGGCTTTCTTTGCCGAGGCTGCGCTTGAAATTGGCTTGGTCAACCGGGTGGTACCGCCCACGGAAGTCAACGGCCATGCCCAGGCTCAAGCGAAAAAATTGGCCGCTAAACCGCTGTCTTCTTTGATCGAAACCAAACGCCTCATGAAAGGTGACCAGTCCAAGGTCCTGATCGAGCGAATGGGCGAGGAAGGCCAAAGTTTCCGACGCATGCTAACGGAGCCTGCAGCTCGTGAAGCCTTTGGTGCTTTCATGGAAAAACGCAAGCCCGACTTCTCTAAAATCTAAGCGCTATTTTCAAACTTAGAATGTTGCATGACTTCCTCCCGATCCGACCTGCCTGCTGATGTTGAATTTGAACCCGAATTTCTGGCAGCACTGCGTGAAATTTACGAACAAAAAATTCTTTTCAACCAGTGGATGGGGCTTCGGGTCGACAGCATCAAAGCCACCGGCATTGTGGCCAGTTTGGCCATGAAGCCCGAGTTGGTGGGGCACTTTGCGTACCACCGCATTCATGGGGGTGTCATCAGCGCCGTGTTGGATGCCATGGGCAGTTTGGCTGTCATGGCGGCTTGGGGTGCCAAGCACATGGACGAACCGCCCGCCAAGCGCTTAGAACGCTTTACGCGCCATGGCACCATTGATTTGCGGATTGACTTTTTGCGCCCGGGCATTGGCGAGCGCTTCGTCATTCATGCCCATGCCTTGCGAGTGGGTGCCAAAATTGGCAACGCACGCATGGAGTTTCTTGGCGCCGATGGCAAATTGCTGTCTACAGGTACGGCGGCCTACCTGACCTCTTAAGGCCTTATTCAGCAGGAATAGGGATGGGTTTGCCATGCTCATCAATGGCCACATAGGTGAGTCTGGCTTCAGTCACCTTGATGAATTGCCCTTGTGTTTTAAAACGCTCGGCATACACCTCCACTTGAACCGTGATAGAGGTGCGTCCCACTTTGATGATGCGTGAAAAGAAAGACAAGATGTCGCCCACTTTGACGGGCTGCTTGAAGATAAATTCATTCACCGCCACGGTGGCCATGCGACCTTGGACGCGCCTTGCCGATAAGACCGAACCGGCCATGTCCACATGCGCCATGACCCAGCCGCCAAAGATGTCACCATTGGCATTGCAGTCCGCAGGCATGGGAATCACCTTCAGGACCAACTCTTGATCGGTCGGTAAAGTTACTTTTTCTGAAAGGTTCATGGCAATCATTCCTTGGAAGGTCAACAGACAAGGGCACAATGAGGCCTTGATTCTGACTCAGATTGTGACCCATGCGCCATCACGGTGAAAGCTCGACTGCATCCGCAAGCAATGCCAAGGACTTGCAGCCCAACAAGAACACAGACAATGACAGCCAAACCCTGAAAAGGTTGCTGCCCTATTTGCTCACCTACAAATGGCGTGTGGCAGCGGCTTTGCTGTTCATGGTGGGTGCCAAGTTGGCCAATGTCAGCGTGCCTATTTTGTTGAAAAACTTGGTGGATGCCATGAGCTTCAAGCCAAGCGACCCTACGCTGGTTTTGGTGGTTCCCGTAGCCTTGCTGCTTGGGTATGGTGCGCTCAGACTCATGACATCTGCGTTCACCGAGCTTCGAGAATTGGTATTCGCAAAAGCCACCCAAGGTGCTGCCCGCAGCATTGCGTTAGAAACTTTCCAGCATTTGCACGCATTGAGTTTGCGCTTTCATTTGGCGCGTCAAACCGGTGGCATGACGCGTGACATTGAACGAGGTGTGCGTGGCATTGAGTCACTCATTTCATATTCTTTGTACAGCATTGTGCCCACCCTGATTGAGGTGGCCTTGGTGCTGACCATTCTGGCGGTGAAGTTTGATGCTTGGTTTGCTTGGATCACTTTGACAGCACTCGGCTTGTACATTTATTTCACGGTGCGCATTACTGAATGGCGTACGCACTTTCGAAAGGAAGCCAACGAATTTGATTCAGCGGCGCACACCAAAGCCATTGACTCTTTGCTGAATTACGAAACCGTCAAATACTTTGGCAATGAAGCCTACGAAGCCAATCGTTACGATCAAAGCTTGGAGCGCTTAAGACGCGCTAGGTTGAAGGCACAAACTTCATTGTCGTTGCTGAACACTGGGCAACAGCTGATCATTGCTGTGGCCTTGGTGGCCATGCTGTGGCGCGCCACGCAAGGTGTAGTGGATGGCCGCATGACTTTGGGCGACCTTGTCATGATCAATGCCTTCATGATTCAGCTCTATATTCCCTTGAACTTTTTAGGCGTGTTGTACCGAGAGATCAAACAAAGTTTGACCGACCTGGACAAAATGTTTGTGCTCATGGACCGCGAGCGCGAAGTGGCCGATGCCCCCAATGCCCCCGACCTTGACTGCCAACACAGTGCCCACTTGAAGTTTGAAAACGTCTCGTTTGCCTACGAGTCCGATCGACCCATCCTGCACAACATCAGCTTTGAAATTCCATCCGGCAAGACGGTGGCCGTGGTGGGGCCGTCGGGTTCTGGCAAGTCGACATTGGCCCGCTTGATGTTTCGTTTTTACGATGTGCAGCAAGGCCGCATCAGCATCAACGATCAAGACATTCGGCAAGTGACGCAGCACAGCGTGCGCAAAGCCTTGGGCATCGTGCCCCAAGATACGGTGCTGTTCAATGACACCGTTGCGTACAACATTGGCTATGGCCGAACCGGTGCCACTCAAGAAGAAATTGAATCAGCGGCCAATGCCGCGCGCATTCACGATTTCATTGCATCAACGCCCAAAGGCTACAACACCTCTGTCGGCGAACGCGGCTTGAAGCTGTCGGGCGGCGAAAAACAGCGTGTGGCCATTGCCCGAACCTTGCTCAAAAACCCGCCCATCTTGGTTTTTGACGAAGCCACATCCGCATTGGACTCGGCCAACGAGCGCGCCATCCAGTCCGAGTTGGCCAGTGTCGCCAATAATAAAACCACCTTGGTCATTGCACACCGCTTGTCCACCGTGGTGGATGCCCACGAAATTTTGGTCATGGAAGCGGGCCACATCATTGAGCGCGGCAACCATGCCCAGTTGCTCCAAAGCAATGGCCGGTATGCGCAGATGTGGGCCTTGCAGCAAAACTCGGAGGCGGTCACCGAAGGTTCGGCCCCTTGAAATCTTGGCGATGCCTGCAGCCAACTGCGAGATAATGCCGCCATGGAAACCAAGTGGCTTGAAGATTTTGTGAGCTTGGCTGAGACACGCAGTTTCAGCCGGTCCGCACAATTGCGGCACGTCACTCAGCCAGCCTTTTCTAGGCGCATTCAGTCTTTGGAGGCCTGGGCTGGCGTTGACCTTGTGAACCGACGTTCTTACCCCACCACACTCACGCCCGCGGGCGAAGCCTTGTATGTTCAAGCTTTGGAGTTGTTGCAGGCCTTGCACAATACCCGCGACATGGTGCGTGAATACGCGCTGGCTGAAAAAGACCTCATGACCTTGATCGATCCATCATCGCAAGAAATTTTGATTGGCAAAACACAATGAACACCACACTGACCACTTCACTTACCTTGACGCGCCCCGACGATTGGCATTTGCATGTCCGCGATGGCGCAGCACTTCAAACCGTGGTGCCCCACACAGCCGCCCAATTTGGCCGTGCCATCATCATGCCCAACTTGAAACCCCCCGTGACAACAGCGGCTTTGGCAATGGCCTACAAGGCGCGCATATTGGCAGCTGTGCCAGCTGGCGTTCAGTTTGAACCCCTTATGACCCTGTACCTGACTGATAATTTGCCGCCCGAAGAAATTGTCAAAGCCAAAGCAGCAGGCGTTGTGGCTTGCAAACTTTATCCCGCTGGCGCGACCACCAACAGCGATGCGGGCGTGACCGATCTGAAGAAAATTTATCCGACCTTAGAGGCCATGCAAAAAGTAGGCATGTTGCTGTTGGTGCATGGTGAAGTTACCAGCAGCGACATCGACTTGTTCGACCGAGAAGCGGCCTTCATTGAGACTCAGCTCATTCCCTTGCGCCGAGATTTTCCCGAACTCAAAATTGTGTTTGAGCACATCACTACCAAAGACGCAGCCGACTATGTCATGGCCGCTGACAAGTTCATGGGCGCAACGCTCACAGCCCATCATTTGTTGTTCAACCGCAATGCCATCTTCACAGGCGGTATCAGGCCACATTACTACTGCTTGCCTGTCCTGAAG
>JBIKJX010000109.1:0-5949 GCA_044360785.1 Limnohabitans sp. | reverse complement strand
CTGCTGTTCACGTCATTCCAGCTGCGCTGGCACTCAGCCAAGAAAGAGGTGCAAGCGCAGAAAACTTTTTGGCCGCCATCGTGGTGGGTTATGAAGTCGGTTCAAAATTGGGTGCCGCCTCTCAACTGCGGGGTGCCATGCATCCGCACGGTACTTGGGGCACCATCGGCGCAGGCGCAGCATGCGCGCGCATCGCGGGCATGCCGGCCAGCGACATGCGCCAGACTCTCAACATCGCAGCGTCATTGACCACCGCCACCTCCAAGCAAACCATGCTGGAAGGCGGATTGGTGCGCAACGTGTATGCGGGCCTGAGCAACCGAAATGGCTTACTGGCTTTGAGCTTGGCAGAGTGCGGCTTCACGGGAGAACGAGATGGACCGTCTTCTTTGTTGGGCAAAATTATTTCTGAAAGTTTTCAACCCGATGCAGTCACACAAGGACTAGGACAAGACTGGCACTTGATGCGCAACTATTTCAAATTGCACTCATGCTGCCGATATAACCACGGCACCTTGGACGCCATCGATCAAATGGCCGCCACTCAACCTTTACCATCTGCCGAAGAGATTGATCGCATTGAGGTTGTCACCTATCACTTGGCAGCAGAATTGAACGACCCCGCACCCAACAACACTTTGGCTGCCAAATTTTCTGTGCCCTTTGCCGTTGCCACACGCATCGTCAACAACACCAGCGCACTGTCAAGTTTTACTTGGGACGCTGTTCGCAATCCAAAGACTTTGGCATTGGCGCAGAAAGTCAGTGTGTCGCATGATCCGGCAATGAGCGCCCGATTGCCCAATGAGAGACCCGCCAGCGTAACGCTTTATTTAAAGGATGGCTCAAGCAGAACGGCACAAGCAGGCGTCAATCGGGGCGATGACGCCTCGCCCTACACACGGGAAGAGTTGCGCGAAAAATTCATGAACCTCACCAGCCGAATTTGGCCGGCTGCGCACTGCGAAAATTTACTTCAAGCAACTTTGGATTTGGCAGACTTGAAATTGCCGCTTCAAACTTGGACAGCCTTGTTGGCGCATTCACCCGAGTGAATTTTCACCGGACATGTAAACAAACACCGTCGAAAAAACGCCTTCATTCAATTCAAAGAAGTTGCAATTGTTTTTGACAAGTTTTTCGCCTTGATGGGTGATGTTCTCCACACGAAATCGACTGGCTATGCGCTGATTCTTTACATCGACTGTGTGTGAAAACTGTCCGTGCCAAACTTGGGCGTAGCGTTCATTCAAGCGCTCATACATGCCCTTTAATTCTGTATCCCTGCCTTCATAGTGCACGCCATGATTGGCAATGCTAAAGCGTGCATGGGGTGCAAAGCAAGACAGGGTGCCCGCAATGTCTTTGCGATCAACCGCCGCAAAGTAATTTTCAACCAACGCAATCAGTTGGGCTTCATTGAGTGTCACTGAACTCATGCGGTCTCCTTAAATCCAGCGTCTTGCAAAGCTCTGAATAAAGCCAACGCACTGCCATGCGCTTTGTAAGCGTCTTCGTGCAAGGGCTGCGTCAATCGTGTTTCTTCCAAAAAGTTGCCATGACTGCGCCCTCTGACACACAGCGCAGAAGGCTTGATGGCACCCGTGGGTTTGACATGGGCTGGGATGTAGCTGATGGCAAAACCAAGCCGCCTGTCGTGGGTGGTGTTACCACCTGACGCGTGAACCAAGTCGGTGTGATGCAAAGACATCTGCCCAGGACCGACCGGAATAAACGTCCCCTTGGCGTGATCGAATCGATCACTGATGCCCTGCCCACGTCGAATCATGTTCATCGGCTCGGGCTTGTCATCGTGCTCAAACACCCCCCACTGATGACTGCCAGGCAAGACTTGCATGCAGCCCGCGGCAATGCTGGCATCACTGAGGGCGACCCAAGCTGTGACATGCAGGTGCGGTGACAAATAAAAATAAGGGCTGTCCTGATGCCAACGAACATAGGCTGGCGTATTGGCTTCTTTCAAAAAAAGTGTCGAGTGGTAGACCAAAATGTCTGGCCCAATGACATCTTCAACGGCATCCAAAATGCGGGGGTGATGAACCAATTGATCGGCCCAGTTGAACAACAAATAACTCTTTGATTTTTCGGGGAAATCAATCGGCTTGCCACGCTGTTGTTCCCAATCTTCCAATTCTTGTCTGAAGGCTTTAACTTCGCCTTCATTCAGCACATCGATTGGAGAGACATAGCCATCGCGCGCATAGCCCTCGATTTGTGCTTCACTCAATAATTTAGGCATGTTTGTAATCCCAAGAATTGCAAGCGGATCGAGGCTTGATCATGACCGGTTCACAGATTGTTGCGCAGCAGCCATCATGTCTTGCAACATGTCTAAGCGAGGATGCATAGGCCGCGGATAGGCCTTGCGGCTTTGTGACAAGCCTAGGCCTAACGCAGCCTCGGCCATTTTGTAACTCAATGGCCCAGGATTAATGACAGGCACTGGCAAGCGTTGACTCAAATACACATGCGATTGGTGCATGGTGGTCGATCCCAAGATCAAAACTTCTGCGCCGTCTTGTTCAATGGCTTCGTAGGCGGCTTTTTCTAACAAAGGAAACACATCTTCTTCTTTGCCAGACAACAGCGCTTGATTGTCGGTTGTCACTTCAATGGCGCGAACCGATGCGCACTTGTGATGCAAACCCAATTCGTCCAACGCTTTTTTGTACAGCGGCTTCCATCGACTGGCCATGGTCAAGATAGAAAACTTGTCGCCCAACATCAAAGCGGCCAGCATGGCAACTTTGCCTGGGCCAAACACGGGAATGTCCAACACTGAACGCAATGCCGCCACACCAGAGTCGCTCATGGTGTCAATGCACACGGCGGCAAAGCCTTCGTCCTGGGCTCGGCAGCCGGCCTCAAAGTTGGCGGTGTCTGCCAATACAAAATCGTGATGGCTTGAATAATTGATGGGACCTGCTTTGACGGTTCTGAATTCAAATTCCAAATCGGGCGACAAATCAATGCCCTTGAGTTGCGCTTGTCGAAGCGCCAGGTTTTCTGGCGACATGGCAAAGGGCACAACCACCAGAATTTTTTTCTTTGCGGTGGTCATGCGCTCACCTTCAACTCAGCGACAGCTTGTGCCGTCGAAGTCACTCGTCCAAACAATCTTTGGAAATTGCGCATCGTGACCTGATGCAATTCTTCGAACGTGGTGCCACACGCGTCTTCTACCAAGGTCACTTGGTAGCCTCGGTCGGCAGCCTCACGCGCAGTGCTTTCTACGCACATGTTGGTTGATACACCCGCCATGTAAATTTGATCGACATGGAGCGATCGGAGCAAGCTGTCGATGGCTGTCGAAGCAAAGGCACCGACCGTAGTTTTGCGAACGACATGCTCCCCCGGGACTGGCTTGAGTTCTGCCAAGATCTCATGGTCTGGGCTGTCCACATAGTTGTTGCAACTGGCCAGCAATTTGCGCATGTGACGAGGCGCGTCGCTGGCATCGGGCAAGGCTGCACCTAGGGTCACATGAATGACGGGCTGCCCAATGTGATGAAAGTGTTTGCGCAAATCCAGTGTTCTTGGCAACACCGATTGCTCAATGCGTGCAAAACGGTAGTCACCCACGGCAGAGCCCTGCGCTTTCAAGGTTCGGCCCAATGCACCGTCTCTGGATCCCGTGGCGTATTGCATGTCGATGATGACCAAGGCTGCGCCCTTGGCATCAATGACGGGTTCGCTCATGAAATCACGAATGTAATCTTTGGGGGCGCTCATGGCGTGTCCTTATTTTGTTGTAAATACCAGTCGACGATTTGAGAGCCTGTGGCGCACCAAACGCCCTCGTGGCTTCGAATGTATTCAAGCGCTTTGGCCAATGCACCAATTCTGTGGGGTTGCCCCATGATGAAGGGGTGAACGGCCACATTCATGACGCGACCGTGAACAGCGCCTTCGGCATACAAAACCTCAAATTCGTCGATGATTTTTTGTGCAAAGGCATCAGCCTCTTGACCCCGCCGCCACGCAATGCTGTCGTTGATTTCCATCGAGTAAGGCAGGGAGGTCAATTCGCCTTGCCGCACATTCACGGGTGTGGGTTGATCATCGTGGTACAGGTCACACAGATATTGCATGCCACTTTCGGCCACCAAATCAGGGGTGCGCAAAGTGTTGGATGCGGCTGGAGAAAACCAGCCCTTTAAACGCTGCCCGGTATGCCGCTGATGAATCTCTTGACACACTTCAATGGCGGCACGTTCCTCGTCTTCCGACATGTTCCAGTGGTATCGGGTGTTGTACAAGCCATGCGACATGAATTCCCATTGCCGCTTCATCATGGCTTCTGCCAAATCGGGGTACATGTCTAGCACCGACATCGACAAAGAGACCGTGATGGGCAATTCAAGTGAATCAAACAGTTCCATCAAGCGCCATACGCCCACTCGGTTGCCATAGTCGCGCAAGCCATAACCCAAGATATCGGGATGGGGCACACGTGGCCATGGATTGCGCACCCTCACTTCCTCGGGCAAGTACTCATAGTGCTCAATGTTGGGGGCAACCCATAAAGCAACGCGCGCACCGTTTGGCCATTGCAAGGGGGCGCGCATAGGCAGCGCTGAATATGAAATACGCTCGTGTCCAGACCCGGACCATTGCGGTGCCATCATTCAAGCGGCTTGGGGTTGCCAAGCATCCAAAATTTGTGAGCCGGTTGCAGCCCAAACATCTTTGTGGCTCATGATGTGTGCCAAGGCATCTTCCAAGGCCTTGATTCGGTAGGGCTGACCGATGACCCAAGGGTGCAAAGAAATGGGCATGATGCGCCCACCTTCCGTAGCAGACTCTTTGTACAACACATCAAAATGGTCAATCAGTTGATCGCGAAAATCGTTTTCGGTGTGATGGTTGTTGACCAAAATGGTGTAGTCGTCGATGTCAATGGGGTGCGGCATGGCCACCAGTGTTTTGCTGGTGGTGTGCATGGGGTAAGGCATGTCATCGTTCACCCAGTCGCACACATAGTCCAAGCCTGCGGCTGCCAAAATATCGGGCGTGTTGAACGACTCAGACTTGGCGGGTGACAACCAACCGCGCACAGCCTGGCCACTGGCTTTGCGCAAAATGCTCAAAGTTTGATCGACCCATTTTTTTTCTTCATCGGCAGACAAACCACCATGGTGCAAGTGATCCATGTCCAAACCATTGGCCATGATTTCCCAACCCTGCTGATTGCATTGTTGAATCAATGCAGGGTAGCGAACCGCGACAGCAGCATTCACGGCCACAGTGGCAGGAATGCCATGCTTTTGCAAAGCCTTCATGATCCTGTAGATGCCAACACGATTGCCGTAGTCGCGCAATGTGTAATGGCGCAAATCGGGATAGGCCGTTTGCATGGCGCCTGGCGGCTTGAATGGCACGCCCGCCATGTTCAATGGAAACCACTCTAATGCAGGGACCACCCACAAAGCAATGCGCGCGTTGTGGGGCCACGCCACCTTTTTGCGTTGGGGCAACATGGACCATTCGTAGCGTTCATGGTCCATGCCATATCGGCGCAGCGGATACTCGAGGTAATCGTCAGGCAAAGTTTTGCCAGCAGAGGTTGGCGCGCTCATGGTGCCTCTCCCACAGTGTGTCCCGCTGCCATGAAAGCCGCGTGATAGTGTTCGTTGTAATAATGCGCAATCTCGCGGCCTGTGGCCAGCCACACTTTTTCTTGCCCGGTGATGTAAGCCAGCGCTTCTTCAAACGCTGCCAAGCGATACGGCTGACCAATGAGATAAGGGTGCAATGGAATGCACATGACGGTGCCGGAATGCTCGCCCTCTTCGTAGAGGCGATCGAACTGGCGTTTGATGATGTCACCGTAGCGGCGCGGTGAAACCAAGTTGACGTTGTAAACAATGGTGTCGTTCATTTCCAAGGAGTAAGGCATGCTGGTGAGCTTGCCCTTCTTCACCTTGA
>JBIKJX010000108.1:0-5950 GCA_044360785.1 Limnohabitans sp. | reverse complement strand
TTTTGACTTGGTCTTTTCGACCTCGCGCCCCTGACGCACCAATTGATTGATGGTTGGCATTTAAAAAAACGTCCCTAAACGTTTGGAATGAACAAAAAAATCTTCTCCGCCCCAAATGCGGAAAAGCCTTCTAGTATAGCGTTGGATTAAGGCCTAAGCAAAAATTTCTGCAATCCGGCCATTTGGGTCAAAGTTTGCAAGTACCAACTTTTCTTACTTGATCCATAAACGCACAGCATCCCAAGCGCGGCCCAAGACGCCCGCTTGCTCCACAGTATCCAAGGCTTGCAAGGGCATCTCAACCCAAAACTGTTCGCCACGGTAAATTTTGAGGCTGCCAATGGCTTGTCCCTTGGTCACCGGCGCAACCAATGGGTCGGGACGAACCAATTGCGTTTTAATTTGCGCAGCCGAGCCAGTTGGGACAGCCACCACCAATGCATCAGAGCGGCCCAGCTTGAGGGTGTTGGCTTTGCCCTTCCAAATGGCGGGGCTTGCAACAGCTTGGCCGGGGTCAAATAACTTGATGGCTTCAAAGGCGGTGTAGCCCCAGTTCAGCAACTTTTGAGCTTCATTGGCGCGCGTAATTTCACTGTTGGCCCCCAACACAATGGCCATCAATCGACGTTGCCCCACATTGGGAAAATCTCGCTTGGCTGTGGCAACAAGACAATAGCCCGCAGCCTCGGTATGGCCTGTTTTAAGTCCGTCGACCGTGGGGTCTTTGAACAACAACAAATTGCGATTGCTGTCGTTGGCAGCTGGCGTTCCTGGGTAGCGGTATTTTTTAATGGCGTAGGTGCCCACAAAGTCAGGAAAGTCGCGCATGAGACGGGTGGCCAAGGTGGCCAGGTCGCGGGCTGTTGTGGTGTGACCCGCTTCAGTCAAGCCTTCAGGATTTTTGTAGCTCGTGTTGTTCATGCCCAAGACTTTGGCTTGGTCATTCATCATTTGCACAAATCTCTCCACCGTGCCACCCACGCCTTCAGCCAGGGCTACGGTGGCATCGTTGCCCGATTGCACAATCATCCCTTTGATCAAGTCTTCGACGGGAACTTTCATTTTGGGATCGATGAACATGCGTGAACCCGGCATTTTCCAAGCACGCTCGCTCACACTGAGTGTTTGTTTGATGTCGATTTTTTTAGACTTGAGCGCATCAAACACCAAATAAGCGCTCATCAACTTGGTCAAAGAGGCCGGCTCAACCGGCATGTCCATGTCACGAGACGCCAAGATTTGATTGGCCGTGACATCTAAAAGCAAATAAGCACGTGCAGCCACTTCTGGGGGCTGGGGCGGTGGCGTTTGGGCCAAAGCCAAACCCGTCCAAGCGCTCAGCATACAAGCCGCAAAAGCGCTGCAAACACTTGCTTTCAACAACGTTCGACGAGAATTCGAAAACAAACTTTTCATGGTGAAAGTATTAAAAATAGAGGTAGAACTTCGCCCTTAAGAACAAGCCGCCAAAGGCTTACGTTCTCAAATGTCGGCTGACCAAATTGCGCAGCAAGGGCAATTGTCCATGAAAGAAATGCTCAACACCCGGAATAACCGTCACGGGTAAGGATTGGGGTCGGGCCCAATCCATCACACTGGACAGCGGAACGGTATCGTCAACTTCACCATGAACGACCAGTGTTTTGTCATGCAGTTCAAGGGGCACGGGCGCCACAGTAAAACGAGATGCTGCTGTGCCCACCAAAACCACTTTGTCTAAATTTGAATTGGAAGCCAGTTGAGCCACCGCATGGCTAGTGACAAAAGCCCCAAAAGAAAAGCCAGCCAACGCAAGGGCATTCCCAATTTGCGATTGCGGCACTTGCGTCTCTTGGCCCAAGGAATGCAACTGCGCAATGACTTGCAGCAAGTCGTTGACTTCACCACGCCCTTCATCGTACGTGCCAGCACTGCCTCCCACGCCTCTGAAGTTGAACCGAATGGCGCGCCAGCCATTTTGAACAAACGCTTTGGCCAACGTTTGGACCACCTTGTTTTGCATGGTGCCGCCAAACAAGGGATGGGGGTGGCAAATGACGGCAGTTCCCTTGATGGCCACGCCATCGGGCAAATCACACAGACCTTCCAACAGGCCTGCCGGTCCGTTCAGGCGTATGGCTTGAGTTGCAGAATTCATCAACGGCCCAAGTGGGGAGGCGTCAGCAAGCGTTCGACCACTTTTCCATTTTTAAGATGGCTCTCCACTATTTCGTCAATGTCTGCGTTGTCGACAAAGCTGTACCAAGTGCCCTCTGGGTAAACCACCGCAACGGGGCCGGCAGCGCATCGGTCTAAGCAACCGGCCTTATTGACACGGACCTGGCCGGGGCCAGACAAGCCAAGCGCTTTGACCTGGGATTTGCAATGGTCAAAGGCAGCTTGGGCGCCTTGAAGAGCGCAACAAGCCTCGCCATTTTTTCTCTCATTGAGACAGAAAAAAATATGGTGTTTGTAATAGGCAGGGCTGGATTCAGCGCCTTTGAGATTGAGTGGTGATGCTTCAGATGGAGAGGAGATTTGTTGGGTCATGGCGTCATTTTAGAGGTCCGCGACACTGACAAGCTTTGCATCAAAAAAACCAACAAGACAAAGGGCCATAACCATCCCATCCATTGAATCAGGCCATGAAATCGAATGAATTGACCTTGTTCCCAATTTTGCAAAGTCAAAGCAAAGTAAGCACTCGCTGATGCGTTATTCAGCATGGTTAGTTGAAGCACTAAGCCAACCAAAGCCAAGACCTGGAGCATTTTTTCGCTCAACCACATCATGGGCACGGCCAACAATGCGGCCGCAACCAGCGCCAATTGAACAGGTGCGTTGACCCAGCCCCATGCATGGACAGGGCCATAGGTCAGCGCAGCGGAAAGTCCAGTGGCCACCACCCCCAGACTCAAGACCAAGACCCAGGTAACTACTTTTTGATAAAAATGACGGACCAAACTGAACGCCAACATGCAGGGAATCAAGAGGCCCAAGCAAACGCACAAACTTTCGTAAATGGGCAACAATGGTTGCAACTCGACTTCACGAACAGGCAACCAATCAAGCCAAGGAGTGTCTTGTAAATGCAAGGCCAATGCATCTTCGGCCCGTTCTAAGACTTGGCCCAAGCCCATTGGAACTGGCGCTGGAAACAACAAGGCAATGGGCCAAAGCGCCAACAATACCAAAGACCCTTTGGCCTCTGGCAAAAACCAATTGGCTCGAAATCGGCTCCACCGATCTAGGAAGCCAAATCGCTCCAAGGTCCAAGCACAAACAGCCCCCAATAGGGTACCCAAGGTGTTGAGTTCCCAGTCCACATTGGAAGGCACTCTGGCAGGCAGAAAAAGCTGCAAAGATTCCATGCTCAAGGCAAGCAATGAACCTGCCAACAAGGACAAAATGATCGCAGGAAGATGGCGAGCGCTTCGGCGCAATGCCAAGGCCACAATAAAACCTAGCGGTGCATAACCCAACACATTGGAGAGCACATCAAAGCCTGTCCAATACTTTGGCCAAGGTGCAAATAAGAAGGCGGTCCAATCCACGCCCTGCGAGCGCCAATTCTCGAAGGGGTAAAGGCTGGCATAAACAATCAGCGCGGCGTAAATGAATGCCAAAGGCCATGCAGCTGTTTTTTGCATGGGTCGCTTCTTTTAAAAAGGCTTGACCACCACCAAGACCACCACGGCAACCATCATCAGCACCGGTGCTTCGTTGAACCACCGATACCAAACATGGCTGTGGGTGTTCTCGTTATTTTGAAACTTACGTAGCAATCGGCCGCACATGTGGTGGTAGCCCAATACCAAAACGACCACCGCCAATTTGGCGTGCATCCAAGCATTGCCTGGGCCCCAGCCGATGCCTACGCCCCACCACAGCCACACGCCCAAAGCGACAGCAGGGACAGACAACAGGGTGGTGAAGCGCATCAGTTTTTTGGCCATGAGCAACAGCCGGTCACGCTCGGCATCTGAGCCTTCGGGCACCATGGCCAAATTGACAAAAATTCTGGGCAGGTAAAACAAGCCAGCAAACCAGCTGGCCACGAAAACGATGTGAAAGGCTTTGATCCATAGCATGGGCAGAGTGTAGCCGCGCATCTTCGCCCAATACAAGGCATAAAAATCGGCTTCTGTTGAAGAAATCCACCACCCAATCTCTTTGGGGACTCCCTATTTGATCAAACTTGAGGCACAATTTTCTGATGACACTTATCAACGCCCCTTACCCAGCCAGCCGTCCCCGCCGTTTAAGACGGACTGATTTCTCCCGTCGTCTGGTGCGCGAGCATCAACTCACGGTCGACGACCTGATCTACCCCGTCTTTGTATTGGATGGTCAAAACCAACGCCAAGCCGTTGGCTCCATGCCCGGCGTAGAGAGACTCAGTTTGGACTTGCTGCTGCCTGTGGCCGAAGACTGCGTCAAGCTGGGCATTCCTGTCATGGCCTTGTTTCCGGTGATCGACAGCGCTTTGAAAGACCCGCAAGGCAATGAAGCCTTGAACCCAGATGGCTTGGTACCGACTGTGGTTCGCGCACTGAAAAAACATTTTCCCGATTTGGGCGTCATGACCGACGTGGCGCTCGACCCCTTCACCAGCCACGGCCAAGACGGTTGGCTGGATGAGTCTGGGTACATCTTGAACGACTTGACCTTGGCACAATTGGTCAAACAAGCCATGGTTCAAGCAGAAGCCGGCGTCGACATCGTTGCGCCGAGCGACATGATGGACGGCCGCATTGGCGCCATTCGCCAGTCACTCGAAGCCAAGGGGTTCATTCACACCCAGATCATGGCCTACAGCGCCAAGTACGCCAGTTCTTTTTATGGCCCCTTCCGAGATGCGGTGGGTTCTGCCGCCAACTTGGGCAAAGGCAACAAGAAAACTTATCAAATGGACCCCGGCAACACCAACGAAGCTTTGCGCGAAGTTGCCTTGGACATTGCCGAAGGTGCCGACATGGTGATGGTCAAACCCGGCATGCCTTACTTGGACGTGGTGCGCCGCGTCAAAGACGAATTTGGCGTGCCAACTTTTGCCTACCAAGTGTCTGGTGAATACGCCATGTTGAAGGCCGCCGCGCAAAATGGCTGGCTCGACCACGATGGCGTCATGATGGAGAGTTTGTTGGCCTTCAAACGCGCTGGCGCGGATGGCATCTTGACTTACTTTGCGCGCGATGCAGCTCGCCTCTTGAAGAACAGCTAAGCCAAGCACCTTTTATTTTTATCCCGCATGCGCGTCTTCATTGTTTCAGGCCAGCATGTGCAAGATGCTTTGTCTTTGCCGCAAACTTTGCCAACGAATGGCTTTGTGTGGGTGGCCTGCTCTCGCACCTACTTCGCAACCGAGCAAACTCAAATTCAGGCGTCTCTCCAACATCTAACGGGCCACAACTTGTTAGATTTGCATGTGTCAGATTTGCTGAATGCACAGCTTCCCTCGCGTTTTGACCTGACGTCTTACTACGATGTGCTTGTATTCCGAAGGTTGGCCACAGCCACACGTACAACCGAAATCAATGATCCGTCTTTGCTTAAAAAAGCCAAAGGCAAATTGAGTGGTCCGCCCGCTTTGCGCCGCGTTGATACCAGTCCGATTGGCTTCGCAGTTTTTGACAAGGTCCTCGTCACAGTTCATCCCGACGATTGCGTCATTCGGGAGGCCTATGCTGCAAGACTTCTGGCAGCAAGCCAAGAGGTCATGCAATCTGCCGATTCCAAAACGTCTACATCTGCAACTGACAACACAGACGATCGCTCAACGGGTGCGCGAGGCATCCCTGTCAGTCCAGCCGACTTGATGCTGCGCATGGTGAGCCAAGTGGTGGATGTGTACTTGGATTTGCGCCGTGAACTCACCCGTCAGTTAGACCACTGGCAATGGGAGTTGATCAACCCAGACACCCGCTTTAACAATTGGTCGGCTTTGTTAGAGGCCAGGTTGTCTTTGCAT
>JBIKJX010000107.1:0-6027 GCA_044360785.1 Limnohabitans sp. | reverse complement strand
CTTTGAATGCGCTCAAGTCGAACGCCTTTGTAGGGAGCGCCGCAACAGTCGCAGGCAAATTGAAAGCCCTGGCCAATCGATTCGAAGTCAACGAGTTGGCGGTCATCACTTGGACGCATGACCCACAAGCCCAAGCGCACTCATATGCGTTGTTGGCGCAAGAATTTAATTTAAAACCTTGATTATTTTTAGGAGCATTTGAATGTTTGAAACCGCAATTGCAGGCAGTTTGCCTAAACCGGCATGGCTGGCTGAGACCAACAAACTGTGGCCCAAATGGATGGCAGAAGGCGATAGCCTGAAGCAAGCCAAAGCCGATGCCACCTTGCTTTGGATCAAAGCACAAGAGGACGCCGGCCTCGATGTCGTGGGCGATGGAGAGCAATCGCGTCAACACTTTGTGCATGGTTTTCTTGAGCAAGTTGAAGGCATTGACTTTGAAAACAAAGTAACCATGGGCATTCGCAACAACCGCTACGACGCGCAAGTGCCGCAAGTGATTGCCCCTTTGCGACTCAAAGGCCGTGTGCATGCATTTGAAGCACAACTGGCGCGAGCGCACACCAAGAAAAAATTGAAATTCACCTTGCCTGGTCCCATGACCATTGTCGATACGGTGGCGGATCGTTTTTATGGCGACAAGGTCAAAATGGCCATGGCCTTCGCAGAGTTGTTGAACCAGGAAGCATTGGCACTCCAAGCAGATGGCGTCGACATTGTTCAGTTTGATGAGCCCGCTTTCAATGTGTACATGGAAGAGGCCGCCGATTGGGGTGTGAAAGCTTTGGAGCGTGCGGCACAGGGCTTGACCTGTACTACCGCTGTTCACATCTGCTACGGCTATGGCATTCAAGCCAACATCGATTGGAAAAATTCATTGGGCCATGAATGGCGCCAGTATGAAAAAGTTTTTCCAGCCTTGGCCAAGAGCAGTATTCAGCAAGTGAGCTTGGAGTGCTTCCACTCTCACGTGCCCATGGACCTGATGGCATTGCTAGAAGGCAAAGATGTGATGGTGGGTGTGATTGATGTTGCCAGCGATGTCGTAGAAACGCCCGAAGAAGTCGCTGACACCATTGGCCGTGCCCTTCAGTTTGTTCCTAAGGCGCGCATTATTCCTTGTACCAACTGCGGCTTAGCCCCTATGAGCCGAGAAGTGGCTGAGAAAAAATTGCAAGCTTTGGCAGAGGGTGCTCGAATTGCGCGTGAGCGTTATCGCTAAATCAGCCTGAGCGAGTTGTCGAAAAAAAGGCCATCGATAGATGGCCTTTTTGTTGCGTGAATGCTTTAGATAAATTACATCCGCTCAAAAATGGCGGCAATGCCTTGACCGCCACCAATGCACATGGTGACCAATGCGTAGCGACCCTTGATGCGTTGTAACTCGTGCAAAGCTTTGACAGTGATCAATGCACCTGTCGCACCAATGGGGTGACCCAGAGAGATGCCTGAACCATTGGGGTTGACTTTGGCGGGGTCCAAGCCCAGGTCACGTGTGACAGCGCAAGCTTGTGCAGCGAATGCTTCATTGGCTTCGATGACATCCAAATCATTGACAGTGAGGCCCGCTTTTTTCAAGGCCAGCTGCGTGGCAGGCACAGGGCCAATGCCCATGTATTTGGGGTCGACGCCCGCATGCGCATAGGCGACCAATCGCGCCAAAGGTTTTGCGCCACGCGCTTTGGCGGCACCTGCCTCCATCAAAACTACCGCTGCAGCTGCATCGTTGATGCCAGACGCATTGCCTGCTGTGACAGTGCCATTTTCTTTGAGGAAGACGGGTTTCAGCTTGGTCAACTCTTCCATGGTGCAACCGGGACGGAAGTGCTCGTCGGTGTCATAGGCCACTTCGCCTTTGCGTGTTTTGAGCATGACCGGCATGATTTGGTCTTTGAAATGACCGGCTTGTGTTGCGCGTTCGGCACGGTTGTGACTTTCAACGGCCAGCTTGTCTTGGTCTTCGCGGGTAATGCCCCACTTGGCCGCAATGTTCTCCGCTGTGACGCCCATGTGAATGGTGTGGAAGGGGTCGTGCAATGCCCCGACCATCATGTCGATCATTTTGGTGTCGCCCATGCGTGCGCCAAACCGAGTGGCCAAACTGGCGTAAGGCGCGCGGCTCATATTTTCTGCGCCTGCGCCAATGGCCACATCGGCATCGCCCAACAAGATGGACTGGCTGGCTGAAATGATGGCTTGCAAGCCAGAACCACACAGGCGGTTGACGTTGAAAGCAGGCGTGCCTTCTGCGCAGCCACCGTTGATGGCGGCAACGCGTGACAAATACATGTCTTTAGGCTCAGTGTTGACCACGTGGCCAAACACCACATGACCGACATCTTTGCCGTCTGTGTTGGCGCGCTTCAGTGCTTCGCGGACAACTTGCGCGCCCAATTCAGTGGGAGAAACATCCTTGAGGCTGCCACCAAAGGTTCCAATGGCAGTGCGCACACCGCTGACAACTACAACTTCACGACTCATTTCGGTCTCCTTGAATTTAAATCGAATTAGTCCAATAGTCTGCTTAAAAAAGACTACAGGGGGCTGACAAATGTCTTATGGGGCGTCTCTCACGTCACTGACGGGGTTGCTGCCAAAGTCGGGGCGCGCCAAGTAGTTGAGGATTCGCTTGGCGGCCTCGTCGGGGGTGACCAACATGCCTGTGGCTTTGAGTTGTTGGAAGCCATTTTGATCTGGAAACTTGTCGGCTGGTGCGCCTCGCAATTGAACTTGCATGTCGGTGTCAATGACGCCGGGCGCCAATGATGTGACCTTTGCCCCATTGGGCTTCAAGGCTTCGTCCAAGGCAAGGCATCGTGTGAAATGATCCATGCCCGCTTTAGCGGCGCAATAACCTGCCTGAGAGGCCATGGCGCGACGACCCAACCCAGATGAAATGTTGACGACTTTGCGTGAGACCGCCCAATTTTCTGTGGCACCCAAAAATGCTGCGCACAATTGCATGGGGGCTTCCAAACCCACGCGCAATGCCATGGCCAAATTGTGGGGGTCGGCTTGGCTGAGTGGGGCGATGGTGGGGATCACGCCCGCGTTGTTGATCAGGGTCGCGCTTTGAAACTCATTAGAAGAATGAGCTTCTAGCCAATTTTTGAGCGCAAAGCTGGCACTGGCACCGTCTGCCAAATCGTGAGACCACTGTTCAAGCGTTGCGCCTACTTTTTGGGCCTGATCCGTCAAACGACTTTGGGTGTTGCGGGAAATGCAAATGAGGGTATTGCCTTTTTGCAAGAGTTGCTCTGCAATGGCCAAGCCCATACCGCGTGAACCACCGGTCAAGATATAGAGATGTTGTGACATGCTGGTGCTTATTTCAGTGAGTTGTTTGTTAAAACGGGACTTTACTTTCAAAGGACATCCATTTTGCCGTAATGGGATGTTTGAATTGCAAAATGCGCGCATGCAATAACAAGCGGCTAGATTGCGCTTGAATTTCTGGTGAGGCGTAAAGAGTATCGCCCAAGATGGCGTGGCCAATGGCCATCATGTGCAATCGCAATTGATGGGTTCGCCCAGTGATGGGTTTGAGTTCGACGCGGGTGGAAGTTTCTAAGTCTGAACGGATGACTCGCCATTGGGTGTGGCTGGGTTTGCCGTGTTCCCAATCAACTTTGCTTTTGGGTCTGTTGGGCCAATCAATGAGAAGCGGTATTTGAATGTCTTGCCAAGCATCTGCCATGTTGGCTGTCTTTGGCTCAAGCACGCCATACACGACCGCTTCATACGTTTTGCTAACTTCCCTGAGTTCAAAAGCTTGGCTGAGGTAGCGTTGCATTTCAGGGCCACGCGCAATGACCATCAAACCTGAAGTGGCCATATCGAGCCTGTGAACTGTGAGTGCTTCAGGCCATTGCGTTTGCGCTCTGGCGATGAGGCAATCTTGTTTGTCTTCGCCACGACCAGGTACGCTCAGTAAACCCGAAGGCTTATCGAGAATGGCGAGATGATCATCTACAAAGATCACGTTCAGCGCAGACATGATCAAGGCCCTTGCAGTGCTCTGATGCGATTGACTTGAAGCGGTGTGACTTCGGGCGCTTGATGGCCCCATTGTGTTCGAAGGTGGGTCAGCACAGCCGCTATTTCACGATCATCCAGTGTCAGTATGTAGGGGGGCATGCCAAAGGGTCTGGGGTTCAGAGGCGTTGAGACAGGGTAGCCGCCATATAAAATGCTTTGAACCAAATTGGTGGGATCGTTCAAAAGAACGGCTCGATTATTGGCCAGGGCGGGGTATGCGCCTGGCACACCTTGGCCTTGGCTTTGATGGCATTGAACGCAATGATCGTCGTATGTTTTGGCGCCAAGGCTCAAGACTTTGGCCGTGGGACTTGCGAACTTCTGATTTGAAGAATCAGCGGAAGCAGAGGCGCTACGTCGTGATTCTTTTTGGGCCAAGTCTTTGAGGTAAGTTGCGACTGCCAAAAGATCTTCACTGCGCCAATATTGTGTGCTTTGTTGAACCACTTCTGCCATGGGACCCATGGCACTGGCGTGATCATTGCGGCCCGATTGAAGAAGTCTTGCTATGTCTTGCGTTGTTTGTTGGGCCAAGCCTGTTTCTTTCAGGCTGATGAGTGACGGTGCGTACCAATTGACCCCTGGCATGAGTCCGCCCGTCAAGTCATTCACCGCGGCAATGGCCCCCCAGTCATTTCGCTCACTGTGACAAGCTGCGCAGTGTCCAAGTCCTTGTGCAAGGTACGCGCCTCGATTCCATTCTTTACTCTGTTGAGGGTCGGATTGATAGACACCTGGTGTGAAAAATAAACTTCTCCAAAGCGCAATGGCAAGCGGTGTGCCGTAGGGCCAATCTAAAGTTGCGGAAGGTTTTGCAATTGACTTTGGATTGACAGCAGGCGTCCATGTTTGGAGTGCCGCAAACATGGCGTCGCTGTCTTCTCGCGTGATGAGCGTGGTGTGTTGATAAGGGAAAACTGGCGTCAGCAATCGGCCATCTTTGGATTTTCCATAGTGCAATGCGCGCCAAAAATCATTGGCATCCCAAGCGCCCAAGCCTTGTTGCACATCGGGCGTGATGTTGCTGCTGTAAACCTTGCCAAAAGGCGTTTGGAACGCGCGGCCGCCTGCGCCAGTTGCTTGTCCGCGTTCGGTGTGACAAGCCATGCAATTGCCAATTCGAAGCAGTTCATGCCCTTTGCTGACTGTATTGTTGTCAGCAACCAATTGGGTCAGTGTGGGTGTTTGTGTTTCGAAAATGTCGCGATGGTTGTCCAACCAAATGGCAGCACCAAGTACACCAAGCACTGCGATCCAAAGAATGGCAAAGTAACGCCAGAAATGAGTTGGAAACTTCATGGCTGTGCCTTGGACAATTCTGGCGCACTGCCGCAACGCCATGGCGCTTTCAGCGGCACAGAAATTTGTTTGGCAGGCGAAGCGTTCAAGGGCACATTTTGTGTTGACAGCCAGGTGGCGACGGCGACCAAATCTTCGGAAGTCAGTCGTTGCACGATGTCACTCATGCAGTCGGGGCTGGCAGCTTTTCTTTGGTGGGTTTGCCATGCACCCAACTGTGCGTTCAAGTAGTCAAGAGGTAAACCCAAAAGTCCAGGCACATTGGGTTGGATGCCTGTGAGTTGTGTGCCATGGCAGCTGCTACAAGCGGGTACTTGTCGTGTACTGTCGCCCTCTAAAGCCAATTTTTTACCGTCTGACAAAATGCGCTGAGAGACGCGCTCGGAAGGCCTGGCGGCGGGAGGGTAGGGCAACTTCAGATTGGAGAAATAGTCTGCCATTTCCAACAGGTAGGCGTCCGATAAGGGGTCGACCAAGCGCGTCATCAAGTTGTAGTGACGACGGCCTTCTTGAAAATTTTTGAGTTGATTGAACAAGTAGCCTGAAGGCTTGCCAGCCAGTCTTGGGTAATACCCATCGGGCCCTGCCTGACCTTGTTCGCCATGGCAAGCCGTGCAAGCGCGAGTCCGTTCGGCCATGTCGTCTTTGAAAGCAATGCCTTGGCTGAATGCAGTTTGCGTCAACAGCAAG
>JBIKJX010000106.1:0-6028 GCA_044360785.1 Limnohabitans sp. | reverse complement strand
ACGTCATTCAGCGGGGGAACAATCGTCAGCCCATCGTGCTGGAAGAAGCCGATAGAAAGATGCTTTACAGCCTGTGGTTGGAAGAGTCTCAGCGTCACAAAGTGGCGGTCAATGCCTATGTGCTGCTCGACAATCACTTTCATTTGTTGCTGACGCCGCCCAGCGAAGAGGCCATGTCTTTGATGATGCAGTCTGTTGGGCGCAGTTATGTGCGTTATTTCAACAAACGCCACAACAGAACTGGCACTTTGTGGGAAGGTCGCTACAAGTCTTCCGTGCTTGACTCGGAGGCCTACCTCCTGACGTGCATGTCTTACATTGACCTCAATCCAGTCAGGGCAGGGTTGGTTGAGGCGCCCGAGAATTTCAATTGGTCCAGTTACAAGCACCTGATTGGGCAAAAAATCGACAAATTGGTGACGCCGCATGCACTTTACTGGGGCTTGGGCAATACACCCTTTTCTAGGGAGGCTGCTTATGCCGAGTTCGTTTCATCGGGGCTGTCTGCAACCATTCAAAAAGATCTGACGGAGTCAGTCTTGAAGGGCCGCGTTGTCGGTCGGCCAGAATTTTTGAAGACATTGCAGAAGAAAACTCAGCGCCCCATCCTGCCTCAAAAGGCTGGCAGGCCATTTAAATCACCCCCTAAAAGCCAATAACTTGCTGAAAGACAGCTGTTAGTAAATACTTTTTTGTTCATATTTGATCTGTCCCCAATTAATTTAATTGTTCAAAATTAAGAAATTAATGTTGATCTGACCCCGATTATTTTTCTTGGCATTTTTGTTGCAATGCAATATGCTCTTCTTCCCGCGAAATATCTTTAGGAGTGCGCCATGACTTCGGCTGCCGAAAAATCATCTTTGCAACAAACGGGTCTGTATGACCCCTCACAAGAACACGACGCTTGTGGTGTGGGCTTTGTGGCTCACATCAAGGGCGCAAAAACGCATGCCATCGTGACGCAAGCCCTCAAGATTCTTGAAAACTTAGATCATCGGGGCGCGGTGGGTGCTGACAAGTTGATGGGAGACGGCGCAGGTATCCTGATTCAGCTGCCCGATGCCCTTTACCGTGAAGAGATGGCCAAGCAAGGCGTCACCTTGCCTTCGCAGGGTGAGTATGGTGTGGGCATGGTTTTCTTGCCCAAAGAACATGCTTCACGCATGGCCTGCGAACAAGAACTCGAGCGTGCCGTGAAGGCCGAAGGTCAAGTGCTGTTGGGTTGGCGCGATGTGCCAGTCAACCGTGACATGCCCATGTCGCCCACTGTGCGCGAAAAAGAACCTGTCTTGAAGCAAATCTTCATCGGCCGCGGTGCCGATGTCATTGTGCAAGACGCCTTGGAACGCAAGCTGTACGTCATTCGCAAGACCGCCAGCGCGGCCATTCAAAACCTCAAGCTCAAGCACAGCGATGAGTACTACATTCCTAGCATGTCCAGCCGAACCGTGGTTTACAAAGGCTTGCTGTTGGCCGACCAAGTTGGTACCTACTATCTTGATTTGCAAGACGAACGCTGTGTATCTGCATTGGGCTTGGTGCACCAACGCTTCTCTACCAACACATTCCCAGAGTGGCCTTTGGCCCACCCTTACCGCTATGTGGCGCACAACGGCGAAATCAACACCGTCAAAGGCAACTACAACTGGATGAAGGCGCGCGAAGGCGTGATGTCTTCACCCGTGTTGGGTACTGACCTGCAAAAGCTGTACCCCATCAGTTTTGCCGGCCAATCCGACACCGCCACTTTCGACAACTGTTTAGAGTTGCTCACGATGGCTGGCTACCCCATCAGCCAAGCCGTGATGATGATGATTCCCGAGCCATGGGAAAACCACAACACCATGGACGAGCGTCGTAAAGCGTTCTATGAATACCACGCCGCCATGCTCGAACCTTGGGACGGTCCTGCCTCCATTGTGTTCACCGATGGCCGCCAAATTGGCGCCACTTTGGACCGCAATGGTTTGCGTCCTTCACGCTATTGCATCACGGACGATGACATGGTCATCATGGGTTCTGAAACCGGCGTATTGCCCATTCCAGAAAGCAAAATTGTCCGTAAATGGCGCTTGCAACCAGGCAAGATGTTCCTGATCGATTTGGAACAAGGCCGCATGATTGACGACGAAGAATTGAAGTCGAATCTGGCCAGCAGCAAGCCCTACAAACAGTGGATTGAAAACTTGCGCATCAAGTTAGATGACGTGAAAGCAACCACTGCAGAAGCGCCTGCTTCCAACGAGCAATTGCTCGACCTGCAACAAGCTTTTGGTACCACCCAAGAAGACATCAAGTTCTTGTTGGCACCCATGGCCCAAGCCGGCGAAGAAGCGCTGGGCTCCATGGGCAACGACAGTCCCTTGGCCGTGTTGTCAGACCGAAACAAGCCGCTCTACAACTACTTCAAGCAATTGTTTGCGCAGGTGACCAACCCGCCCATCGACCCCATTCGCGAAGCCATCGTGATGTCTTTGGTGTCCTTCATTGGCCCCAAGCCCAACTTGCTCGACATCAACCAAGTCAACCCGCCCATGCGCTTGGAAGTGAGCCAGCCTGTGCTGGACTTTGCAGACATGGCCAAACTGCGCAACATTGAGAAGTCCACACAGGGCAAGTTCAAGAGCGCAACCTTGGACATCACCTACCCCGCAGCATGGGGCCGTGAAGGTGTGGAAGCCAAACTTGCATCACTTTGCGCTGAAGCGGTGGACGCCATCAAAGGCGGCAACAACATCTTGATCATCAGCGACCGCGGTGTGTCGCCCACGCAAGTGGCCATCCCTGCATTGCTGGCGCTGTCGGCCATTCACCAACACTTGGTGCGCGAAGGTTTGCGCACCACCGCTGGCTTGGTGGTTGAGACCGGTACCGCTCGCGAAGTGCATCACTTTGCCGTGTTGGCAGGTTATGGCGCCGAAGCCGTTCACCCATACTTGGCCATGGAAACATTGCAAGCCTTGCACAAAGAATTGCCAGGTGATTTGTCTGCCGATAAAGCCATCTACAACTACATCAAAGCGGTGGGCAAAGGCCTGTCCAAGATCATGTCCAAGATGGGCGTCAGCACCTACATGTCTTACTGCGGTGCGCAGTTGTTTGAAGCCATTGGCATCAACACCGAAACCGTGAATAAATATTTCACAGGCACACCCAGCCGCGTTCAAGGCATTGGCATTTTTGAAATTGCCGAAGAAGCTTTGCGCATGCACAAAGCGGCCTT
The DNA here is from genome assembly GCA_044360785.1 of Limnohabitans sp. Lineage (GTDB taxonomy): Bacteria > Pseudomonadota > Gammaproteobacteria > Burkholderiales > Burkholderiaceae_C > Limnohabitans_A. The sequence goes on along the minus strand of JBIKJX010000106.1, from coordinate 2,802 downwards.
TGGCAATGACCCCGTGTTGGCCACCATGCTCGATACCGGCGGTGAATACGCATGGCGTGCGCGTGGTGAAGAGCACATGTGGACACCCGACGCCATTGCCAAGTTGCAGCACAGCACCCGTGCCAACAACTGGAACACCTACAAAGAGTACGCGCAGATCATCAACGATCAAACCAAGCGTCAAATGACATTGCGTGGTCTGTTCGAATTCAAGATTGATCCCACCAAAGCCATTCCTTTGGAAGAGGTAGAACCCGCCAGCGAAATCGTCAAACGATTCGCAACAGGCGCCATGTCTTTGGGCTCTATTTCGACAGAAGCACACGCCACATTGGCCGTTGCCATGAACCGCATTGGCGGCAAAAGCAACACAGGTGAAGGCGGCGAAGACGCAGCGCGTTACCGCAACGAACTCAAAGGGATCCCGATCAAAAAGGGCGAGACTTTGAAGAGCGTCATTGGCGCTAAAGAAGTGGAAGTCGACATGCCTTTGCAAGATGGCGACTCCCTCCGCTCCAAAATCAAGCAGGTGGCTTCAGGCCGCTTCGGTGTTACGGCCGAGTACCTGCACAGTGCCGATCAAATTCAGATCAAGATGGCGCAAGGCGCGAAGCCTGGTGAAGGCGGTCAATTGCCAGGCGGCAAAGTGTCCGATTACATCGGCAAGCTGCGTCACTCTGTGCCAGGCGTGGGTTTGATTTCGCCCCCACCTCACCATGACATTTACTCGATTGAAGATTTGGCGCAGCTCATTCACGACTTGAAAAACGTGGCACCGCACAGCGACATCAGCGTCAAGTTGGTGTCTGAAATTGGTGTGGGTACCATTGCAGCAGGCGTGGCCAAGTGCAAGAGCGATCACTTGGTGATTGCCGGCCACGATGGCGGTACCGGTGCATCGCCTTGGTCGTCTATCAAGCATGCTGGCAGCCCTTGGGAAATTGGTCTGGCAGAGACACAACAAACCTTGGTGCTCAACCGTTTGCGCGGTCGCATTCGTGTGCAAGCCGACGGTCAAATGAAGACCGGTCGCGACGTGGCCATTGGTGCCTTGCTGGGCGCTGATGAATTTGGCTTTGCCACGGCACCGCTGGTGGTCGAAGGCTGCATCATGATGCGTAAATGCCACCTCAACACTTGCCCTGTCGGTGTGGCCACACAAGACCCTACTCTGCGCAAGAAGTTCTCTGGCAAGCCTGAGCACGTGGTCAATTACTTCTTCTTCATTGCTGAAGAAGTGCGTCAAATCATGGCGCAATTGGGCATCAAGAAGTTTGACGACATGGTGGGCCGTGCCGATTTGCTCGACACGCGCAAAGGCATCGATCATTGGAAATCAAGCGGTCTCGATTTCAGCCGTTTGCTGGCCATGCCCGATGTGCCTGCTGACGTTCCCCGTCGCCACATCGATGTGCAAGACCACGGCTTGGACAAAGCCTTGGACAACGTCCTCATTGCCAAGAGCCGTGCCGCCATCGACAAAGGTGAGAAGGTGCAGTTCATGGAAGTGGCACGTAACGTCAACCGTTCTGTGGGCGCCATGCTCTCAGGTGCGGTCACCAAAGTGCACCCAGAAGGCTTGCCAGACGACACCATTCGCATTCAACTAGAAGGCACAGGCGGTCAGTCGTTTGGTGCGTTTGTAGCCAAGGGCATTACCTTGTACCTGATTGGTGAGGCCAACGATTACACCGGCAAAGGTTTGTCGGGCGGTCGCATTGTGGTTCGTCCTAGCCTTGAATTCCGCGGCGTTGCCAGCCAAAACATCATTGTGGGCAACACCGTGATGTACGGCGCCACTACAGGCGAGGCTTTCTTCGCAGGTGTGGGTGGTGAGCGTTTTGCAGTTCGTTTGTCAGGTGCCACGGCCGTGGTGGAAGGCACTGGCGACCACGGTTGCGAATACATGACGGGCGGTACCGTGGCTGTGCTGGGTAAAACAGGTCGCAACTTTGCGGCGGGTATGAGCGGCGGCATTGCGTATGTGTACGACGAAGACGGTCAGTTTGCATCTCGTTGCAACACCGCCATGGTCAGCATGGAAAAAGTGCTGACAGTGGCCGAGCAAGAAGCTTCAGTGGACCGCAAAGTGTGGCACCGCGATCAAGCCGATGAAACACAGTTGAAGAAATTGCTGGAAGACCACCACAAGTGGACCGGTAGCCAACGTGCGCGTGAGTTGTTGGACAACTGGGCACAAGCTCGCTTGAAGTTTGTCAAAGTATTCCCGAACGAATACAAGCGCGCCTTGGGTGAAATCAACACACGCAAAGCTGCAGCACTTGTTGCGGGTCAAGCCACAGACGCTGTGTCTGCCAGCTAATTGAGCACAAAGAAATAACAAGGATTGATCATGGGAAAAATCACTGGTTTCATGGAATTTGAGCGCGTCGAAGAGGGTTACAAGCCCGTCGGTGAGCGCGTCAAAAACTACAAAGAATTCGTCATTGGTTTGGACGACGCGCAAGCCAAAGTGCAAGGCGCACGTTGCATGGACTGCGGCACACCGTTTTGCAACAGCGGTTGCCCAGTCAACAACATCATTCCCGATTTCAACGAGTTGGTGTTTCAAGGCGATTGGAAAAACGCCATTGAAGTTTTGCACAGCACCAACAACTTCCCAGAGTTCACAGGCCGCATTTGCCCTGCACCTTGTGAAGCCGCTTGCACCTTGAATGTGGCCGACGATGCCGTCGGCATCAAGTCCATTGAACACGCCATCATTGACCGTGCTTGGCAAGAAGGCTGGGTCAAGCCCCGTCCCGCTGCAATCAAGACAGGCAAAAAAGTAGCCGTGGTGGG
>JBIKJX010000105.1:0-6094 GCA_044360785.1 Limnohabitans sp. | reverse complement strand
TTCCCGTCGATTGGACGTGCATGATGGCACGTTGAATCACACGCTGGAAACCCAAAGTTGGTTGCGTATCAACTTCTTCGGTACCTGCCACTTGGGGCGTGTTGTCTTTGATGAACGACGAAAGCGATTGGCGCAAATCGTCTACTTGAGCAGAGCATGCACGCAACACTTCTGCGGCGCTGGGGTTGTCCAACAATGCCAACAGCAAATGTTCAACAGTAATGAATTCGTGACGCTGCTGGCGTGCCTCAACGAAGGCCATGTGCAAACTGACTTCCAATTCTTGGGCAATCATGTGATTTCCTTAAATGCCTTGCGGAGGTGAAAAATAATAGGTTGGGCAAAATTGTTGAATTTCAACTCCTTTATGCCACATTTTTGAGAGCGAATTTGTGAGTTTCATGCAACTGGCTCACTCACACACTGTAGGGGGTGTCCAGCTTGGTTCGCGGCATCAAGAACTTGATCCACCTTGGTGGCCGCAACGTCACGGGTGAACACGCCGCAAACGCCCTTACCGTCCAAGTGAATTTTCAACATGATTTGAGTTGCTGCTTCTCTGTCTTTGTTAAAAAACTCTTGAAGCACCAAGACCACAAACTCCATAGGCGTGTAGTCATCATTCAGCATGACGACTTGATACATTTGTGGCGGGCCAACCTTGGCTGGCCGTCTTTCTAAAACCACAGAATCACTGTTTCCAGGAATGCCCGTAGGTTCACCTGCCCCACCTGGGGGTTTGGGTAAATTTGGTTTCTTTGGTTTCTCTGTAGCCATGTTTTCATTCTAGCGAGGCTTGGGGAGCTTCGGCTTCAAAGCGATAAAAAGTCCTTATGACGCATTGCAACAAATCGGCGCGGTCGGGTAAACCTTGAATTGACAAGAAAGAAATGTATGCTTTAAATGACCTCAAAATAACATATTGATGGAGACAGGCATGCCCAGTGGAACAGTCAAATGGTTCAATGACGCCAAGGGATTTGGATTTATTCAACCCGATGGTGGAGGCCCTGATGCTTTTGCACACTTTTCAGCAATCGCCATGGAAGGCTTTAAAAGTCTGAAGGAAGGTGCGCGTGTTACTTTTGAATTGAGTGAGGGCCCCAAAGGACCGATGGCAGTCAACATCCAAGCTGACAGCAGTGCTGCACCACCGCCGGCGCAAGAAGCCTGAAGTCCCATAGAAAAAAGCTCTTAAGAAAAATTTTCTTAAGAGCTTGATTCAAATGATTGGTCGGCGTGGCGGGATTCGAACTCGCGACCCCTTGCACCCCATGCAAGTGCGCTACCAGGCTGCGCTACACGCCGACAAGCTTTAAATTATAGCCCGAGATTTCCCTCAAATTGAGAGCAAATCTCGAATATCCATTAATTCACGGCGAAGGGTTGGTAGGCTGGTGCTTGCTTGAAAACTTGAAGCCCGCTGCGCGCTTTCTAAAGCCAACTCTCTTTCTTCAACAGGGCTATCTTCATCGGACATGTCTTCTGCTGAGCCTTCGTCCACATCATGGTTGATTGGTTCTTCAAAGGCATTGTCATCGATGGTTTCTTTTTTCAAGCCCCTTTGAGATTGGGAGATCTCTTGCATTTTGTTGCGGGCGCCACTGATCGTGAAGCCTTGCTCGTACAGCAAATCTCGAATCCTGCGAATCATGAGTACTTCGTGATGCTGGTAGTACCTGCGGTTTCCGCGCCGTTTGACAGGTCTAAGTTGTGTGAATTCCTGCTCCCAATATCGAAGCACATGCGGCTTGACACCACAAAGTTCGCCCACTTCACCAATGGTGAAATAGCGCTTGGCGGGAATTGACGGGAGGGAGTTCTCCATTGAAATCACAAACTTGCTAGGGGAACCTACAAGCTTACTCTAATGAGGGGGCCTGCGTAAAGACCCTTGAGCATAATTTTTTGTCTTGGGTCGCGCAAAGAAAAATAATCAATCATCCGCTTTTTCGTCGCCCTGAATGACTGCTTTGAGTTTGTGACTGGCATGAAAAGTTGCCACACGCCTAGCTTCAATGGGAATCAACTCACCCGTTCTAGGATTACGGCCAGGTCGAGGTGCTTTTTCTCTGATTTGAAAATTTCCAAAACCGGATATCTTGACATCTGTTCCCTGGACCAATTGCGTGGCGATCAAATCAAAGAATGAGTCCACCATGTCTTTGGACTCTCTTTTATTCAAGCCAATTTGCTCAAACAACATGTCTGCCAAATGGGCTTTGGTCAGGGCTGGCGTTTCGAGACTTTCAACAGAAAAATTCATAAAAACTTTCTGACAGTGATCAGGTGCGTAATCGGGCAGACAAGCGCAAAGACAAATGATCCAACACAGCCTTAACTGTGGATTCAATCTGAGCTTCTGTCAATGTTGCGTCTTCACTGTTCAAGGTCAGACGGACTGCCAAACTTTTTTCAATGCCCTGAGTTGCCTGAGGACGGAAGACATCAAATAAAACAGCACCTCTTAACAAGCCCAATGTCGGTGCTTCGTGAATCACCTTCATCAATTCTGCATGCGTGACCTTCTCTGCCACAATGACAGCAATGTCACGCTCCACCGCTTGGAAACGCGCGACAGACTGAGCAACAGGCACATCGCGCTGCAGAACCGCATCCAAATCCAACTCAAACATGATGGGCGCAAGTTGCAAGCTCCATGACTGACGCCAGCGCGGGTGCAACTCACCCAAGTGGCCAATGACTTGACCATTTAGCTTGACCTGGGCACAACGACCAGGGTGCATGGCAGGGTGTTCTGCCGCTTCAAACTCAGGCTTGGCGGGGGCCAGAAGCGCTTCAACTTCACCTTTGACATCAAAGAAATCGACGTTGCGAACTTTGCCGCCCCATGACGTTGTGCTCACCGGGCCATAGGCAATGCCCGAAACTCTCATGGGCTGATTCAAACCTTCAACCGTGCTGTCACTGTCTTTCACGGAAGCATCACGCAAAAACACACGTCCCAATTCAAAGATGCGAACACGATCGGCTTTTCGATCGAGGTTGAATTTAAGCACTTGCATCAATGAGCCAAGCAAACTGGTGCGCATCACGCTCATTTGGCTGGCGATTGGATTGAGCAACTTGATCGGGTTGGCATTGCCAGCCAACTCATGCTCCCAATGTGCCTCGACAAAGCTGAAATTAATAGTTTCTTGGTAACCCAATGCGGCAATACTCCGACGCAGGGCAAAAGGACCGCGCACATTCTCTTTGCGAATCTTTGCAGTGATGGGCGCCAAAGGTGGGGTGGTCGGCAATTGGGTGTAGCCCACCATGCGAGCGACTTCTTCAATCAGGTCTTCTTCAATTTCCAAGTCAAAACGCCAGCTGGGTGGATTGACCGTGATCAAACCATCTGCCTCCGTGACGTCAAAACCCAAACCACGCAATGCATCAGCACATTGCTTCTGACTGAGCGCCATGCCAATCACTTTGACAGCGCGTGCCACACGCAATGTGACAGGCTTTCGGATGGGCATGTTCAGTTTTTGGTCATCAACTGGCGCAATTTGAGTGCTGGGTGTACCGCAAATATCGATCACCAATTGGGTGATGCGTTCGATGTGTTCAACGGTACTTTCAGGATCGACACCGCGTTCAAAACGATGCCCTGCATCGGTCGAAAAATTGTAGCGACGTGAGCGCCCTGCGATGGCCTTCGGCCACCAGAATGCTGCTTCAATGTAAATGTTTTGGGTATCGTCAGACACAGCGGTTGCATCGCCACCCATGATGCCAGCCAACGATTCCACTTGTGAATCGTCTGCAATGACACCCACTTTGTCATCCAAAGTGACTGTGTTGCCATTGAGCAATTTCAACGATTCTTCGGCACGACCCCAGCGGACTTGCAAACCACCTTGAATTTTATCGAGGTCAAATATGTGCGAAGGACGGCCAAACTCAAACATCACATAGTTTGAAATATCAACCAAGGGGCTCACACTGCGTTGCCCGCATCGCGCCAAACGGTCCACCATCCAGGCGGGCGTTTGAGCCTTGGGATTCACACCCTTGACCACGCGACCACTGAAACGGCCGCACAGGTCTGGCGCTTCGACCTTCACAGCCAACTTGTCTTGCACTTGCGTTGCCAAGGCATTGAATGTTGGCGCCTTCAGTGGCGTGCCGGTTAGCGCAGATACTTCACGGGCAATGCCATACACACTTAAACAATGCGCCAAATTGGGCGTGAGTTTGAGTGTGAACAATGTATCGTCTAGGTTTAAAAACGTGCGAATGCTTTGTCCCAAAGGCGCATCGACAGGCAACTCCAACAAGCCGCCATGGTCGTCAGCAATCTTCAACTCTTTGGCAGAGCACAGCATGCCTTGACTCTCAACACCGCGCAGTTTGCCCACTTTGATCAAGAAAGGTTTGCCATCTTCACCTGGTGGTAACTCGGCACCCACCATGGCACAAGGAATGCGAATACCAATGCGCGCATTGGGTGCGCCGCAGACAATGTTCAGCAGTGTGGGTTGACCAACATCCACTTGGCAAACTCGCAAGCGATCTGCATTGGGGTGTTGCTCAGCACTTTTAATTTCACCAATCACGACCTTCGTGAATGGCGGCGCGACGGGCTGAAGTTCTTCAACCTCTAAGCCAGCCATTGTGAGCGTTTCAGCCAGTTGTTCGGTATTCAGGGGTGGGTTGCAAAACTCACGCAGCCAAGATTCAGGAAATTGCATGGTCTTTTATTTATTGAAATTGACTCAAGAAGCGAACATCGCCATCGAAGAACAAGCGCAAGTCATTCACGCCATATCTGAGCATGGTGAGGCGGTCGGGGCCCATACCAAAGGCAAAGCCAATGAATTTTTCGGGATCGAGGCCCATGTTGCGAACCACGTTGGGGTGCACTTGACCAGAGCCCGCCACTTCCAACCAACGGCCCGCCAAGGGGCCCGTTTGAAATTGAATGTCAATTTCTGCACTGGGCTCTGTAAACGGAAAAAAGCTAGGTCTGAAGCGCAATACCAAGTCGTCGCTTTCAAAAAACGTACGGCAAAAATCGGTGAACACCACCTTCAAATCTTTGAAGCTGACGTTCTCACCAATCCACAAGCCTTCACATTGATGGAACATGGGTGAGTGCGTCGCATCGCTGTCAACGCGATAGGTACGCCCTGGTGCAATGACGCGAATTTCGGGCATGCCCTGCCCTGCTTCCAACTGTGTTTTGTAACGTTTGACATGCTGCACCGCATGGCGAATTTGCATGGGACTGGTGTGCGTGCGCAGCAAATGCCCACCCTCCACATAGAAGGTGTCATGCATGGAGCGTGCGGGGTGATCTTCGGGTGTGTTCAGTGCAGTGAAGTTAAACCAGTCGGTTTCAATTTCGGGGCCTTGTGCCACTTCAAAGCCCATGGAGCCAAAAATTTGTTCAATGCGTTCTAGCGTCAGAGACACGGGGTGCAAGCCACCTTGGGTCAGGGGGCGCCCAGGCAGCGTGACATCAAAAGCTTCCGCTTTGAGTTGGATCGCCAATTCAGCATCAGCCAAGGCTTGTCGGCGCGCTGTCAGCGCCGCTTCAATGCCTTGTTTTGCCACGTTGACTGCAGCGCCAAAGGTCTTTTTCTCTTCAACGCTCAACGCGGCCATGCCCTTCATCATTTCAGTGATTCTGCCTGACTTGCCCAAATACATGGCTTTGGCATTTTCAAGATCGGCGGGGGTTTGCGCCTGTGCAAAACTGGCACGTGCCGCTTCAACCAAACTGTCCAACTCGGTCATGATGGAAACTTTAAAGTAACTTAATTCAAAATAAAAAAAGGATTGAAGCCTTCGCAAGCCTCAACCCCCTTGATCGACTTCAATCGACTGCGTGAGTACTTAAGCTGCGGCCAACTTGGCCTTGACTTGGTTCACGATGCCAGCAAAAGCAGCCTTGTCGTGCACAGCGATGTCTGCCAGCACTTTACGGTCGATTTCAATGGCAGCCTTTTTCAGGCCATTGGCGAATTGGCTGTATGTCAGACCGCATTCACGGGCCGCTGCGTTGATACGCGCGATCCACAACTGACGGAACACACGCTTCTTGGCACGACGGTCACGGTAGGCGTACTGACCGGCCTTCATC
>JBIKJX010000104.1:0-6246 GCA_044360785.1 Limnohabitans sp. | reverse complement strand
CACCAACAAGTCGAGCAGTGAATTGGTGCCCAAGCGGTTGGCGCCGTGAACGCTGACGCATGAGCACTCGCCCACTGCGTACAAACCATTGACCACGGCGTTGTGGCTGCTGGCAGTTTGCGTGACCACTTGACCATGAACGTTGGTGGGGATACCGCCCATCTGATAGTGGATGGTCGGTACCACGGGGATGGGCTCTTTGGTGATGTCGACGTTGGCAAAATTGACGCCAATTTCGTACACAGAGGGCAAGCGCTTGTGAATGGTTTCTGCACCCAAGTGGTCCAGTTTCAACAACACATAGTCTTTATTGGGGCCGCAACCGCGACCTTCTTTGATCTCTTGGTCCATGGAGCGTGACACAAAGTCGCGCGGTGCCAAGTCTTTCAAAGTTGGTGCGTAGCGTTCCATGAAACGTTCGCCATTGCTGTTGAGCAAAATGGCGCCTTCACCGCGGCAGCCTTCTGTGAGCAACACACCAGCACCGGCCACGCCAGTGGGGTGGAATTGCCAGAATTCCATGTCTTCTAAAGGAATGCCAGCGCGTGCGGCCATGCCCAAACCGTCGCCGGTGTTGATGAAGGCGTTGGTTGAAGCTGCAAAGATGCGGCCAGCACCGCCAGTGGCCAATAAAACGGTCTTGGCGTGCAAGATGTGCAAGTCACCGGTTTCCATTTCAAGGGCAGTGACGCCCACCACATCGCCTTCGGCGTCGCGGATCAAATCAAGTGCCATCCACTCCACGAAGAAGCTGGTTTTGGCTTTGACGTTTTGTTGGTACAAGGTGTGCAACATGGCGTGACCAGTACGGTCGGCTGCTGCGCAAGCACGTTGAACGGGCTTTTCACCATAGTTGGCGGTATGGCCGCCAAAAGGACGCTGGTAAATGGTGCCATCGGGGTTGCGATCGAAAGGCATGCCCATGTGCTCGAGGTCGTATACCACCTTGGGTGCTTCACGGCACATGAACTCGATGGCGTCTTGGTCGCCCAGCCAGTCAGAGCCCTTGATGGTGTCATAGAAGTGGTAGTGCCAGTTGTCATCGGACATGTTGCCCAATGAAGCGCCAATACCACCCTGTGCTGCCACTGTGTGTGAGCGAGTGGGGAATACTTTGGAAAGCACTGCAACGTTCAAACCGGCACGGGCCAGTTGCAATGAAGCGCGCATGCCAGAGCCGCCCGCGCCAACGATCACAACGTCAAATTTGCGCGTAGCGATCTTGTCTTTGGTGTAAGTCATGTTTTTTGAAATCTTGTAATACGGGGTTGAAGTTCAAAGCCTGTTGGTGTTGCTTGTCTCAATCAGAGACGCCACAGGGCTTGCACAGACCATCCAGCGCAGCCGATGAGCCAAACCAAAGAGGCCACATGCAACACAAGACGCACGCCTGGCGGTTTGACGTAATCCATCCAAATGTCGCGAATGCCAATCCATGCGTGATAGAGGAGGGCAACGATGGTGGTGAAGGTTAGGAATTTCATCCACTGGGCTGCAAAGATGCCTGCCCACTCTTCGTAACCGATGGGGCCACTGGTGAAAATGACTTGCGCCAAAACCACGACCGTGAAAGCGGCCATGAGTGTGGCTGTGACACGCTGTGCCAACCAGTCGCGAATGCCGTAATGCGCGCCGACAACAACACGCTTGGAGCCGTAATTAACTGACATATGGGTAAGCTCCTATTAGTAAAGGCCAAACAATTTGGCGCCAAGAACGACTGTCAATCCGAGGCTCAAAACCAAAGTCACAACAGCTGAAGATTTGCCAAATTCTTTGGTGACGGCATGTTTGACATCCATGTACAAATGACGAATGCCTGCAATGAAGTGGTGGAGGTAGGCCCAAATGAGGGCCAGCGCGACCAGTTTCATGAACCAACCAGGTACGAAGCCCAGTCCGACATTGAAAGCGGCTGCAAAAGTGGCGAATGAGAGTTCAGAAGAGATTGAGTTGTCAAACATCCAGATGATGAATGGCATCAGCAAGAACATCATTGCGCCACTGACGCGATGCAGGATGGAGACCCAGCCGGCTGCAGGCAGGCGATAGGTTGGCAAATCACTGATTGCATTGATATTGCGAAATTCAGGCCTCTTGCGGGCAGTTTCTGTCATTTTGTTAATTCCTCTTTGGTAACTGCATTGAAATTTATGACTGGAGTGTGCGCGGATTCTATTGCAACGCAACAAACTGACATGAGAATTTCAAGAACTTATTGAAAAACAGCTTTTTTCACCTCATTTTTAGTCGCGAAGGTGTCAATTTAGATCGTTATGGTAATGATGAGTATTTGTGACATAAAACCCTCGACGAAGCTCCATGGGCGTGTCGTTGTAAGTGAAGGCCAGTCTTTCAACGCTCAGTAAAGGCGTATTTGATTTAATTTCGAGGAGCTTGCATTGGGCGCTGTCGGGCATCACCGCTTTGATTCTTTCCTCAGCCTTGACCATGCGGACGCCAAATTCAGTTTCAAACATGGCATACATGGGGCCATCGTACTCACTTAAGCGCTCGGCGGTCAGACCTTTAAAAGGCGTGCCGGGAAGCCAAAGGTCTTCCAAAATGGTGGGGGAGCCTGCAAAAGAGAGAACACGCCTCACTTGAAGGACTGCATCGCCTGAGCGAATGGCCAAAGCGCGGGCAATGTCTGCATTTGCACGTAATTTTTTACAGTCGATGATTTTTCTTTGAGCAGGCCCTTCGCTTTTGGGGTCACCCAAATCGGGCATGAGTTTCAAAAAGCGGTATTGAACTTGTTGTTCGGCATGGGTGGCAACGAAAGTTCCTTTGCCTTGGCGTCGGATGAGCAAATGGTTGCTGGCCAATTCATCGATGGCTTTTCTGACAGTTCCCTGACTCACTCGGTAGCGCGCCGCCAGTTCCATTTCACTTGGAATACCCTCGCCAGGCTTCCACTCGCCCGATTGCAAGCCCTGAAGAATTAAGCCCTTAATTTGTTGATAGAGCGGACTAAAAGCCGGCGCAGATGCGGCGTCCTGAAAATCTGATGAGTCGGCGGAAAAAACTTGGGATGTCATGGCGCTTGCCCTTGAGTGGGCGGACGATGAAGTAGCGCAATGATATCTTATATAAGACATAAGACAAATTGACTTTCGAGGCTTTTCGCGGGTAAACTCGAAAGCTGTTTGCCCGTGCACATGGATCGTGTGCACCCATCTGACGACGTCAGATGACCTGGCCGGCAGTGAATGTCGGGATGGGGTCGGCGAAGTCCGTTTTCTTATCACTATCTGGAGTTCACACCATGAGCAAAAAGCCCGTTCGCGTCGCCGTCACAGGAGCCGCTGGTCAAATTGGATATGCATTGTTGTTTCGTATCGCCTCCGGCGAGATGTTGGGCAAAGATCAACCTGTGATCTTGCAATTGCTTGAAATTCCAGACGAAAAAGCTCAAAAAGCCCTGAAGGGCGTCATGATGGAATTGGACGATTGCGCATTCCCATTGCTCGCAGGCATGGAAGCGCATTCAGACCCCATGACAGCATTCAAAGACACCGACTACGCTTTGTTGGTGGGTTCACGTCCTCGCGGTCCTGGCATGGAGCGCGCCGAGTTGCTCGCCATCAACGGCGCGATCTTCACTGCGCAAGGCAAAGCTTTGAACGCAGTGGCATCACGCAACGTTAAAGTTTTGGTGGTCGGCAACCCTGCCAACACCAATGCGTACATCGCCATGAAGAGCGCGCCCGATCTCAAACCCGGCAACTTCACGGCCATGCTGCGCTTGGACCACAACCGCGCTGCCTCGCAAATTGCTGCCAAAACAGGCAAAGCTGTAGCCGATATTCAGAAATTGTGCGTTTGGGGCAACCACTCGCCCACCATGTATGCCGATTACCGTTTCGCCACCATCAACGGCGAATCTGTCAAGACCATGATCAACGATCAGGAATGGAACGCCAATGTGTTCTTGCCAACAGTTGGCAAACGCGGCGCGGCCATCATTGAAGCGCGTGGCTTGTCTTCAGCGGCCTCTGCTGCCAACGCCGCCATCGATCACATGCGTGACTGGGCTTTGGGCACCAAGGGTCAATGGGTCACCATGGGCATTCCTTCACAAGGTTGGTACGGTATTCCCAAAGACGTCATGTTCGGTTTCCCAGTCACCTGCGAAAACGGTGAATACAAAGTGGTTGAAGGTTTGGAAATTGATGCATTCAGCCAAGCCTGCATCGACAAAACTTTGAAAGAGTTGACAGACGAGCAAGCCGGCGTGGCTCACTTGGTCTAATTCAAAGACACTTTCGTGAAGCATCCGCGCGACATTCTGTTGGGCTCACAAGCAGCAAGCATGGCCTTGCCTGTTTGTGATCACTACAGTGGTGTTGAAGTGCGGATGCGCAAAAGCTTGCAGTTGCAAGCTGAGATGACGCAAGAGTTTGGTACTTGCGTCTTTGATGTCACATTGGACTGTGAAGATGGTGCGCCTGTGGGTGGTGAAATTGAACATGCCCATTTGGTCAAAGAAATCGCGTTGAGCGCGTCACAAAATGCGCGCATTGCGGTTCGAGTTCACCCTGTGGACCATCCTTCATTTGCCGAAGATGTCACTTTAATTTTGACCCACTGCCATGCCAAACTGAAGCATGTCATGGTCCCTAAAGTGGAGTCTGTTCAAGACGTAGAAACCGCCGTCAAGATCATTGACCAAGTGGGTGCAAAGCACCTCCCATTGCATGTCTTGATTGAGTCTCCTACTGCGGTACATCACGCATTCGACATTGCAGCACACCCTCGGGTTCAATCGCTCAGCTTCGGCCTCATGGACTTTGTGTCTGCCCACGGAGGCGCCATACCCGCCAGTGGCATGGGGGTGCAAGGCCAATTCACCCACCCCTTGGTGCTCCGTGCCAAGCTTGAAATTGCCAGCGCTTGTCATGCGCACGGCAAAGTTCCCTCGCACTGTGTCGTCACAGAATTTAACGATTTGACCGCCATCAAAACAGCTGCCACCAAAGCCTCACGGGAACTTGGATTTACCAGGATGTGGAGCATTCACCCAAGTCAAATTAGACCTGTGCTTGAGGCCTTGGCACCGACTGCCCTCGAAATTGAGCAAGCGGCAAGTCTGATAGAAGCTGCAGAACAAGCTCAATGGGCGCCTGTCAGTCATGCCGGTCAGCTGCACGATCGCGCCAGTTACCGTTTCTTCTGGCAAGTCTTAGAGCGTGCGCATCAAACTGGTCGAGCGATGCCGGAGTCTGCGCACAAATTTTTTGAGGATCAGACATGCGTGCACTGAGATTTATCTTTGTCACTGGCCTGATGTCAATGATGGTATTCAGCGTCTCTCTGGTCCAAGCGCAGTCTGGTCAAAACACTCAGACTCAAAAAACGCAACCCAAAGTCACCACCAAGGTCACCACCAAGGCCAACAATAAAGTTGAATCGCCCAAACAAACTGCAATCAAAGCGCCGGCAGATCCTGAACTTGCAGCCCATGAGTTGCAAATTGCTGAGAAAGTTCATGTGGGTCATTTGCCATGCGAGCTGGGTGCCAGTGTCCGAATGACAGCTGATGAAAAATCACCCGGCTACTTCAATCTTCAGGGCAAGGGCTACAAGTACCGAATGAAACCCGTTGCCACCAGCACGGGCGCCATCCGTTTAGAGGACGAAAAAGCTGGCGCAGTTTGGCTTCAACTGGCCAACAAATCCATGCTCATGGATCAGAAAAATGGGCGTCGTCTAGCCGATGAATGTGCACACCCTGAGCAGGTTGCTTTTGCCAATGAAATGAAATTGAATCCGCCGCCTGCTTTGATTGATGTCAATACCTCGCCTTCTTCAGCACCTCGTTGACTTCATTTTTTAAGATTTTTTTTGTATATTTAATTCGTTTGACAGGAGAGAAATAATGTTGAAAGCCTACCGTGAACATGTCGCAGAACGCGCAGCCTTGGGAATCCCCCCACTGCCTTTGGATGCGCCTCAAACCGCTGAGTTGATTGAACTTATCAAAAATCCACCTCAAGGTGAAGACGCATTTTTATTGGACTTGTTAACGCATCGCGTACCGCCAGGCGTCGACGATGCAGCCAAAGTTAAGGCCTCCTTCTTGTCAGCCGTTGCACATGGCGATGTCAAAGTGGCACTGATCGACAAAGCCAAAGCCACTCAACTGTTGGGCACCATGGTCGGTGGCTACAACGTGAAGCCTTTGATTGATTTGCTCGATGACAAAGAAGTCGGCACAGTGGCCGCTGAAGCACTCAAAAAGAC
>JBIKJX010000103.1:0-6309 GCA_044360785.1 Limnohabitans sp. | reverse complement strand
TCGTGGCGGTCTTTGTCTGCACTCAACAATTCAAACTGTTCTTGCACACCTGCTGCAAAATTTTGCAAGTTGGGCAAGCTGACAAAGAAGGCTTTTTCGTGCGCGGCCAGAGGCACTTTCAAAATTCGCGTCGCGCCAGGATTGGAAGACTGAATCACGCCCTGCGCGTTGAGCACAATCACACCCGCTGTGAGGTTGTCCAAAATGGTCTGCAAATTGCCGCGCGCTGCATCCAATTGGTTCAAGCTGAGCTCAACCGCGTTTCTGGCGTCAGACAACTGCTGCGTCATCTGGGCAAAAGAGCGCGTGAGGCCCCCCAACTCGTCCTTGCCCTGCATGGTGTATTTAGGCGACAAATCGCCCGCCGCCACTTGGCGCATACCAAGCGCCAGCAGCAACAGGGGCCGCGCCAATTGATTGCCCAACAACATGGCAATCAAGACCGCCGCCAACACCGCCATGATGAGGCTCAGGGTGAGGGTACCGATGTACATTTTGCGCAATCCCTCCCTGGCCAAGGCGCGCTCTTGGTACTCACGGTTGGCCGATTGCACGTCCAGTGCGTTGGCCACCAAGGTGGCAGGCAAATTTTGTGAAATTTGCAAAACCCAAGGGTCGTCTTTCAGGTTAAAACTGTTTTGTGGCACCAAGGTGAGTACCTTGATGCGGCCATTCGAAATGGCGGTGTTTTCGTCCAAGCCTTCCACAATTTCAAGGCTGAGCTTGCTGCGTACTTGTTTGAGTTGTACAGAAGTGGGGCGCTCTGGTCGAACGGCAAAACGCGATGGGCCTGCACTAGCTATGAGCCTACCATCGAGCGCCCACAGAACGGCTTCGCTCGCATCCATCTGTGTTCGAACCCGATCTAGGGCAATGGCGGCGCTGGCCTCTTGCACATCGACCAACTGTTGCGCAGCCACACGCGACTGCTTGGCCAAGTCGCCAGTGAGCGTGTCCAAAGTAACGCGGCCCAAGTTCAGTCCAGCCACCAAGGCACCCTCAACCTTGACATCAAACCAGCTCTCGATAGAACGCGAAACGAACTGGTAGGAAACGACATAAATCAAGACGCCAGGTACCAAACCAACCAGCGCAAAAATGGCCGCCAATTTGACCAACAAGCGCGAACCAAACTGCCCCTGTCGCAAGCGGATGATGAGGCGCGAGGCGCCCCAAAGAAGTCCCAGCAACAACAAACCTGCCATCGCTATGTTGACGGTGTAGAGGCGGTCATAGTTTCGGTCGTACAGCGCTCTATTGCCTGTGGCTTGGGTGAGCAACACCAACAAAACCAATCCCATGACCAGCATCAGGGTGACGCCAACACCAATCATCCAACGAACGGTTCTGGACGGTTGTGCACCCGTCGCAATTCGTTCTGTTTTGTTTCGGTTCATGGGTTGAGTGTCCAAGGCCACAAACTGTCAGCGGACCATGTCTGACGTAAAGCGAATGGTTTTTTGGGTGGCCAAATTCCATTCGGCATTGCTACCCGCCGTCATTTGAAAGGGTCTGGCCAATTGCGAAACATCAAGACGGAACTTGAAAATCAAGGTGTATTTGTTGTCGTTTTCTAGTTCTGTCAAATCGGCCAATTTCCAATTCACCGTTCTTCGAATGGCCGCGAGGGCTTCTGGCAATGTCTGGAAACTTTGCGACAAACTGCTGGCTGCGCCAACCGTGCCAATGGGATCGCGTGAGACGTTCAAACGCCACAGACGGGTCAGGGGTTGGTAGGCCAGTCGGTAATGTCGGGCAACGGTACTGATTTTCTTGTCATACCAGTACCAACGATCGCGGGTGATTTCGGCCTCGGTCACAAAGTAAATGGGCATGCCTTTTTGCAAGGCATCTTCAACCACAGCGCTCAGGTCCAAACGCAAACTGCTTTGAAGCAACAAAGCGCCCTCAGACTTCTCTAAACGCAGTTCTGTCACTTCAACACCGGGACCGGTAGGTGACTGGGCTTGAACCTGGACGGTCAAGCCAATGCACATGAACACGCAAAGCCAGAGCGCACGAAGCCAGAAGCTTGTGCGCCAAGATTCATTCAACTCACATTGAACGCTTTTCCAACAGTGCGTAATAAAAACCGTCATGTTCACCCATCTGATTGTCGGGGAGACTGGGATCAGAAACGACATTTGAGGGGGTTAAATGCCCCGGAGAAGGCAAGATCAGGGCATCAGTGTTGTGTTGAACAAACGTTTGAATTTGGCTTTCGCCCTCGGCCTTGAAGATAGAGCAGGTGCAATACAGCAAGCGCCCGCCTGGCTTGACCAGCGGCCAAAGGGCTTTCAAGAGCTGACTTTGGATGGCGGCCAACTGCGGAACATCGGATTCTCGTCGGAGCCACCGCACATCAGGGTGCCTGCGGCCAATGCCTGAAGCGGTGCACGGTGCATCGAGCAAAATACCGTCAAAGGCTTGGCCATCCCACCATGTTTCGGGCTTGGCAGCGTCGGCCGCCAAAACTTGCGCTTTGACTTGCAGCCGGTCTAAATTGTCTTGAATTCTTTCGCATCGCTGAGGATCCACATCCAGCGCCAAGACGTGGGCTTGGGGTGCATATTCCAGCAAGTGGCCTGTTTTGCCACCCGGCGCAGCACAGGCATCCAGCAAGCGCAATGGCTGGGTATCGCTTTGTAAACCCTGGAGCAACAAAGGGGCCGCCAATTGGGCGGCGGCATCTTGAACCGATGCATGGCCTTGATCAAATCCTGGCAACTGATGAACAGGAACCGCCTTGACCAACTGAACGCCCATTTGACCGACCGCTTTGGCTTGAATGCCTTGGGCCGCCAATGCCGCCAAATAAGCCGTGACGGTGTGGAGCTTTAAATTGACTCGCAAGCTCATGGGGGCTGCAACTTGTGCGGCATGCAACAGCGCTTGCCAGTCTTGAGGATGGTCGTTTTTTAAACGCTTCACCCACCATGCAGGGTGGTTCCACTGCGCCGTCAAGTCGGCTTCTGTGCGGGTCAACAAACTTTCGCGCTCACGCAAAAATCGTCGCAAGCAGGCATTGATGAAAGGTGCTTGCGCGCGCATGTCTTTGTGACGCCTTGCCGCTTCAACCGCTTGATTGACCAAGGTATGAACCGGATAAGGCGCCATGTCGTCTTGCCAGGACAAAGCCAATGCCGTACAAAGAAGCGCGTCGGCTTGCGCAGGCGGTGATTTACGCGCTAGTTCTTTGCGGAGTGCAACAGCCCGGCCCCACCAACGCATGGCTTGAAAAGACAGGGCTTGCACGGCAGGGCGAATGTCTTTGGGTACGGCCTCAATGGCGGTCGTCATTGAACGACCCCCATGCACAGCCTGAGCTACTTGTGCTGTGGCTTGGAGCAATTGCCAAAGCGGTGCCTGTAGATGGGGAGATGTTGCCATGCGGGCAGCGTCAGTTGGCTGAGGTGGACTTGGTTTGACGATGTTGGGATGCGTCATGCCAATAAATCAGCAATGTCCAAAGTTTGCGCGGGCACAAACTTGACTTGTTTGGCCAGTATGCTGGCAGGGAATTGCGTCACGGCTTCGTTGTATTTCACGGCCGCTTGGTTATAAGCATCCATTAGGGGCCATGCTTGCGCTTTAAGGCGATCAAACTTGTAAGGCAGGGGGTCAATGAACCAAGTTGCTTCGCCACTTTGGCCCGCCCGAATTTCGGTCTTGGCCCAAGTCGCCAAAGCCAGCCGGTCCTGATTGAACTTTTGCATGGCACTCACTGAAAGTGGTTGAGAGCGCGCCAAGTCCAAACTGTCAGACAGTTCTTCCAATATTTTGAGGAGGTTCAAGTCACGTTCGTTCTTCAGCAGGGCTTCGGGCAGAGCGGCTTCTTCCATTTCGCTCAGCATATCGCGCATGGACGCAGGCAAATTGCCTTGTACCCAAATGAGCACGCGCAGCATCTGGGCATCGACTGCCGCAAACTGTTTGGCCACACTGGCACGCAGCAACACCAAGCGGTTGTATGCGCCAACAGCCCAAAAGAACAGGACCGCCAAAATGGAACAAAAAATCAGAAGTGCCATGTTGCCAAGATTGTGAATGAAAACACGCTCAAAAACAAAACGCCTCTGGCCGCGTCAACGGTTCAGAGGCGTTTTTAAACATTCCGGCCGAGGCCGGATGTCGATCAGGTGTTGGAATCGGCAGCGTTGGCTGCGTCTTCTGTCAACTGCTGCGCTTCAGCCAATTCAACGGCTTCGGCTTCTGTGATGGCGCGGCGTTCTGCCTCGTCCATGGCGTCTTTGGCAGCACGGGCTTTGTGATAAGCCAAGCCTGTACCAGCAGGGATCAAGCGACCCACAATGACGTTCTCTTTGAGACCACGCAACTCGTCGCGCTTGCCCATGATGGCAGCCTCGGTGAGCACGCGGGTGGTTTCCTGGAAGGAAGCCGCAGAGATGAAAGAGTCGGTCGACAAAGAAGCCTTGGTAATACCCAACAACAAGTTGCTGTAAGTTGCAGGGATCTTGCCTTCAGCGCGCAATGCATCGTTGGTGTTGAGCATTTCAGAACGCTCAACTTGTTCGCCGGCGATGTAGGTTGAATCACCCACATTTTCAACAACCACACGACGCAACATCTGACGCACGATGACTTCGATGTGCTTGTCATTGATCTTCACGCCTTGCAAACGGTAAACGTCTTGCACCTCGTCAACGATGTAGCGAGCCAACTCTTCCATACCGAGCAAGCGCAAGATGTCTTGTGGGTCGGCAGGACCGTCCACAATGCTCTCGCCCTTGTTGACCACTTGGCCTTCGTGAACCAAGATGTTCTTCTCTTTGGGAATGAGTTCGTCCCACACTTTGCCGTCTGGATCGGTGATCTGCAAACGAACCTTGCCTTTGGTCTCTTTACCAAACGACACGGTACCGGTCATCTCGGCCAACATGCCCTTGTCTTTGGGGCTGCGGGCTTCGAACAGTTCGGCCACACGTGGCAAACCGCCGGTAATGTCTCGGGTTTTCTGACCTTCCACAGGGATACGTGCCAAGACTTCGCCTGGGCCCACATCTTGACCATCGCGCACCTGAATCAAAGCGCCAATTTGGAAACCGATGGTCACAGAGTGATCGGTACCAGGAATCTTGACTTCTTTGCCAGCCGCGTCGATCAATTTCACTTGCGGACGCACCACCTTGGTAGAACCACGGCGCTTAGGATCGATCACAACGAGTGTTGACAAGCCGGTCACTTCATCGACCTGCTTGGCCACTGTCAAACCTTCTTCGACATTTTCGAATTTGATCTGACCGGCAAACTCAGTGATGATGGGTCGTGTCAATGGATCCCAGTTGGCAAGAATGGCGCCGGCCTTGATGGCTTGGTCAATCTTGACAGTGAGGATGGCACCGTACGGCACTTTGTGACGCTCGCGCTCACGGCCGTGTTCGTCATGAATGACGATTTCGCCAGAACGGGAAATAACAACCAACTCGCCCTTGGTGTTGGTCACATAACGCATGGTGGCGTTAAAACCAATCAAACCATTGGACTTGGCTTCCACACTAGAAGCCACAGAAGCACGTGACGCTGCACCACCAATGTGGAAGGTACGCATGGTCAACTGTGTGCCTGGCTCGCCGATGGATTGCGCAGCAATCACACCAACAGCTTCGCCGTTGTTAACCAAACCACCACGGCCCAAATCGCGGCCGTAGCACTTAGCGCACAAACCAAAGCGTGTGGCGCATGTCAGCGCAGTGCGAACTTTGACTTCGTCAACGCCTTCAGCTTCGAAGATTTCAATCATGTCTTCGTCCAGCAAAGTGCCGGACGTAGCCACCACTTCGCGAGATTCAGGGTGCAAGACATCGTCGGTCAAAGTGCGACCCAAGACGCGATCGCGCAAGGATTCAATCACTTCACCACCTTCAACGATGGCGCGCATTTGCGAACCTTCGCTGGTGCCGCAATCGAGTTCAGTCACCACCAAGTCTTGTGTCACGTCAACCAAGCGACGTGTCAAGTAACCGGAGTTGGCTGTCTTCAAAGCCGTATCGGCCAAGCCTTTACGTGCACCGTGTGTGGAGATGAAGTACTGCAACACATTCAGGCCTTCACGGAAGTTGGCCGTAATGGGCGTCTCAATGATGGAGCCGTCAGGCTTGGCCATCAGGCCACGCATACCGGCCAACTGACGAATTTGCGCTGCAGAACCGCGAGCACCCGAGTCGGCCATCATGTAGATGGAGTTGAAGGACTCTTGCTCAACCACTTTGCCATGACGGTCGGTGGTTTTCTCTTTGCGGAGTTGGTCCATCATGACCTTGGACACGGCGTCGCCGGCTTTGCCCCAGA
>JBIKJX010000102.1:0-6313 GCA_044360785.1 Limnohabitans sp. | reverse complement strand
CGCCACACGCTTTGTGAACATGGTCGATGGCGGCCTGTATGTCTTGCATCGCGCCAGGGGCAGGCAACGCTTCAACGGCTGTTTTGAGTGCCATGCCAGCGCCCATGTCAGCTTCCGCATAAGCCAACTCCACATTGGCTTTGGCACGGTGAAACATCGCGGGTGCAATGGCCAAATAGCCCTCTTTGGCATAGGCGTCGGCAACTTCCCGGATGTGAACATTGACACCAAAAATTTCTTGAATGACAACCACCGCCGCCTTAGGGGGTGTTGTGGGTTGCGCCACATAGGCTGGAATTTGTACGCCGTCGGCCGCAACAAGTTGAATGACAGTTCCCATGAATTGCTCCTAATTAGAGGGCCAATGCCCGTTCAACAAAATCGAGGCGATCTTGGCCCCAGAAAATTTCGCCATTCAACACGTAGCTGGGTGCACCAAAGACGCCTGCATCAATGGCCATTTGCGTGTATTTTTCATACTGAATTTGAACCGCTTGGCTGTGCGATTGCGCCAAACAGCTGTCCGGTAATTCCTGCTCTTTGAGCAATTCTGCCAGTGTTTTTTCATCGGCGATGTTGCGTTGTTGCGACCAAACTGCAGACAGCACAGCGCCGCTGATGGCCATGCTTGCCTCTGGGCCAACCGCCATGTCGACGGCAATGATCAATCTGGCCGCATCGTCGCCACTGACCGGAAAAAATGTCGGCTTGAGATGCAAAGGCGCACCCAACCATTTGCTGAATCTTTCAAGCTCAGTTAAGCGATAAGCCTGCCGCTGTGGTGCACGTTGACCTAAAGGCAGCCCGCCAGAAATAGGAAAAACCTTGCCGCCAAGATCGATGGGCATGACCCTGACTTGAGCGCCAGCTTGCTTCAAAATGGATTGAAAGCGCCGATGACCCAAGTAGGCCCAAGGGCTTTGCGGGGCAAAGTAATAGTCGACTGTGTGACGCACAAAAAACTCCTAATTAAGGTAATCTGCTCAACCTGAAGCTGCTGTTTTAACAGTTTGCGAACATTTCTGCTGGAGACAAACATGCGCAAAGTTCTATTGGTCACCGGTGGCAGCCGAGGCATTGGCGCTGCCACATCCCTTTTGGCAGCGCAAAAGGGATGGGCTGTGGCGGTCAACTACACGGCCAATTCACAAGCGGCCGATGACGTTGTGGCCCAAATTCAAAAAGCTGGCGGCGAGGCGATGTCGGTACAAGCCGATGTAGCCAATGAAGAACAAGTCTTGGCCATGTTTGAAAAAGTTCGCAGCACCTTAGGGCCGCTACAAGGCTTGGTCAATAACGCTGGCGTGGTCGATGTGTCAGCCCGATTAGACCAAATGAGCATGGCCAGATGGCGCAGAATGTTTGACATCAATGTCTTGGGCTCCATGCTCTGTGCACGCGAAGCCATTCGGCAAATGAGCACCTTGCACGGCGGCCAGGGCGGCAGCATTGTCAATCTTTCGAGCGCAGCCGCTCGCTTGGGCGCGCCAGGTCAGTACTTAGACTATGCCGCAGCCAAAGGTGCCATCGACAGTTTTACCTTGGGACTGTCTAAAGAAGTTGCAGCCGAAGGCATTCGGGTCAATGCCATTCGCCCTGGCTTGATAGACACAGAAATTCATGCCTCCGGCGGTCTGCCCAACCGCGTCAAAGATTTAGAGCACTTGGTGCCCGCCAAGCGAGGCGGCACAGCCATGGAAGTGGCGCATGCCATTGTTTGGCTACTATCAGATGACGCCAGCTACACCACCATGAGCTTTCTGGATGTTTCTGGTGGCCGGTGAACAAACGGCGCAGCCCAAGTACCATTGACAGGCTTTCACACATTTTGTCTTTTCATTTTTTATGACCACCACCATTGCTCATTTCATTTCAGGTCAAACGACCGCCGGTAGCGCCAGCAGATCGCAAGACGTTTTCAACCCTGCCACCGGCGCCATAACCGGTCGCGTCGTTTTGGCCAACACGCACGATGTGAACACAGCGGTGGCTAGCGCTCAAGCGGCCTTTCCTGCTTGGGCTGATACACCGCCCCTCAAGAGAGCGCGTGTCATGTTCAAATTTTTGGAATTGCTCAATCAGCACCGAGATCAATTGGCCAACATGATCACGGCCGAGCACGGCAAAGTGTTTACAGATGCGCAGGGAGAAGTCACCCGCGGCATCGACATCGTTGAGTTTGCGTGCGGCATCCCGCAGCTGCTTAAAGGCGATTTCACAGACCAAGTTTCGACAGGCATTGACAACTGGACCCTGCGTCAACCCTTGGGCGTCGTAGCTGGTGTCACCCCGTTTAACTTTCCAGTGATGGTGCCCATGTGGATGTTTCCGGTGGCCATTGCTTGCGGCAACACCTTCGTGCTCAAGCCCAGTCCACTAGACCCTAGCCCTAGCTTGTTGATGGCAGAGTTGCTCAAAAAAGCAGGTCTGCCCGATGGCGTATTCAACGTGGTTCAAGGTGACAAAGAGGCGGTCGATGCTTTGGTAGAACACCCCGATGTGAAGGCTGTGAGCTTTGTCGGCTCCACGCCCATTGCCAACAGCTTGTACGAAAACGGCGCGCGCCATGGCAAACGTGTTCAAGCTTTGGGCGGCGCCAAAAATCACATGGTGGTCATGCCCGATGCCGACATTGAACAAGCTGTCGATGCGCTCATTGGCGCCGCCTATGGCTCTGCAGGTGAGCGATGCATGGCCATCAGTGTGGCTGTGTTGGTGGGCGATGTGGCCGAAAAATTAATGCCTTTGTTGTTAGAAAAAACACGTGCGCTCAAGGTCCTGAACGGCACCAACTTGGATGCCGAAATGGGGCCCATCGTTACCGCGGCTGCAAAACAGCGCATCACGGGTTACATCGATGCAGGCGTGGCCGAAGGTGCCAAATTGTTGGTAGATGGTCGTGTATTTGATGGTGCAAAGGCCGGCGCTGGTTGTGACAACGGATTTTGGTTAGGTGGCACGCTGTTTGATCATGTCACCACCGACATGAAAATTTACAAAGAAGAAATTTTTGGCCCGGTGCTGTCCTGTGTTCGGGTCAAAGATTTTGGCGAAGCCGTGCAAATCATCAACGATCACGAGTTTGGCAATGGCGTGAGTTGCTTCACACGCGATGGCAATGTCGCACGCGAATTTTCAAGGCGCATTCAAGTGGGCATGGTGGGCATCAATGTGCCCATTCCCGTGCCCATGGCTTGGCATGGTTTTGGTGGCTGGAAACGCAGCTTGTTTGGCGACATGCACGCTTATGGCGAAGAAGGTGTGCGTTTTTACACCAAGCAAAAATCGATCATGCAACGTTGGCCCGAAAGCATCGGCAAAGGCGCCGAGTTTGTCATGCCCACTTCCAAATAAGCGTTCATGAACGACACCACGTTTGACTACATCATTGTGGGTGCTGGCACTGCCGGTTGCCTGCTGGCCAATCGCTTGTCGGCCGATGCCAGCAAGCGCGTGCTACTCATTGAAGCGGGCAGGCGTGATGATTACCATTGGATTCACATTCCTGTGGGTTATTTGTATTGCATTGGCAACCCTCGTACCGACTGGCTCTACCAAACTGAAGCGGCACCCGGCTTGAATGGTCGCTCACTGCGCTACCCCCGAGGCAAGGTGTTAGGGGGGTGCAGCAGCATCAACGGCATGATTTACATGCGAGGTCAGTCGCGTGATTACGATCAGTGGGCCAACATCACAGGCGATGCAAATTGGCAATGGGAAAAGTGTTTGCCCTACTTTAAATTTCACGAAGACCATTACCAGGGCCCCACAGCGCTTCATGGTGCAAGAGGTACTTTGCCTGACCTGCTCAAAACAGACACACCGGCAGACGAACATGCCACCGACTATTTCAAAGTCTTAAAGGCCAGACAAGCCGGCGGTGAATGGCGCATTGACAAACAGCGCCTGAGTTGGGACGTATTGGAAGCATTTTCTAAAGCAGCCCAACAAGCAGGCCTTCCTTCTACCTCTGACTTCAATCAAGGCAACAACGAAGGCGTTGGCTACTTTGATGTGAACCAAAAAAATGGTTGGCGCTGGAACACCGCACAAGCTTTTTTAAGACCCACATGTTATGCACGTCCCAACTTCGAGTTGTGGACACAAGCGCAAGTGGCGGGCCTGGTGATTGAGACAAGTGCAGATGGCTTGAAGCGCTGCACTGGCGTGAAAGTTTGGGACGGCCATCAATTGGTCACCGCCACCGCCAAACGCGAAGTTGCTTTGAGTGCTGGCAGTATTGGCTCCGCACACATTTTGCAACTCGCAGGCATCGGCAACGCCCAAAGCCTGCAAGACATAGGTGTTGCTGTCACACACGATCTGCCGGGTGTGGGTGCCAATTTGCAAGATCATTTGCAAATCCGTTCGGTGTACAAAGTGAAAAACGCCAAGACCCTCAACACCTTGGCCAACAGCTGGTGGGGCAAGGCCAAAATTGGCTTGGAATATGCCATGTCACGCACTGGGCCTATGAGCATGGCACCCAGTCAATTGGGCGCATTTACCAAAAGCAGTCCCGAGCATGCATGGCCCAATATTCAATACCATGTACAACCTCTGAGCTTAGACGCGTTTGGCGAGCCACTGCACAATTTCCCCGCCATCACGGCCAGCGTCTGCAATTTGAATCCCACCAGTCGCGGTAGCGTGAGTTTAAAGAGCGCAGATTTCAAAGATGCGCCAGCCATTGCCCCCAATTATTTAAGCACCGATGAAGACCGCAAAGTCGCAGCAGACAGTTTGCGCGTAACGCGTCGCATCATGTCCCAAGCGGCCATGGCACCGTATGCGCCTGAAGAATACAAGCCTGGCGTTCAATACCAAAC
Source organism: Limnohabitans sp. (assembly GCA_044360785.1). Taxonomy (GTDB): domain Bacteria; phylum Pseudomonadota; class Gammaproteobacteria; order Burkholderiales; family Burkholderiaceae_C; genus Limnohabitans_A. The sequence continues at coordinate 1,484 of JBIKJX010000102.1, read as the reverse complement.
CGACGAAGATTTGGCGCGTTTGGCAGGTGACATTGCCAGCACCATTTTTCATCCTGTGGGCACCACACGCATGGGCCGTGACGACGACCCCATGGCCGTCGTCAACAGCCGCTTGCAAGTGCGAGGTATTCAAGGATTACGGGTGGTCGATGCGGGCGTGATGCCCACCATTACCAGCGGCAACACCAACAGCCCCACCCTCATGATTGCCGAAAAAGCGGCGCACTGGATGGCCTTGGATGCCGCGGGAAATCCCTGATGGTTGATGGGTCAGAATGCGGCTACATTCTCCTCACTCGATGAACTGCTGTTTGGGTTCGTTTTGAGGGCAGAGGAGACACCCAAACTATTCGAACATCAACATCCAAAACGAGATGTAACTTTTTATAAGCGTCGCGCAAGCGGCGCTTTTTTTTATGGAAATATTCATCGTCTCACTGGCCTCATTGTTTGCCGGCTTGGTCGATTCCATTGTGGGCGGCGGCGGTCTGATTTTGATCCCCGCGTTGTTTGCCACCTTTCCCTCAGCACCACCGGCCACCTTGTTGGGCAGTAACAAAAGTGCGTCTGTTTGGGGTACCGCCTTTGCCACTTACCAGTTCAGCCGAAAAGTCGATTTGCGATGGGCCAGCCTATTGCCTGCTGCGCTAGCTGGTGTCTTAGGTTCCGTGTGCGGTGCATGGGCCGTCACGCAAATTGATCCTGGCTTCTTAAGACAAGCATTGCCATTTTTACTTTTGGCATTGTTGGTCTACACCTTGATCAAGAAAGAGATGGGGCAAACCCATGCGCCCCTGTTAAGTGGCCGCGGTGAAACTTATGTCGCCATTTTGATGGGCTTGCTGATTGGTTTTTACGATGGCTTTTTTGGTCCTGGCGCAGGCAGTTTTTTTGTATTTGCTTACGTCCGCTTATTGGGCTATGACTTTTTAAATGCCTCGGCGAATGCCAAATTCATGAACTTGGCCACCAATTTTTCTGCCTTGGTTTTATTCACCCTTCAAGGCCATGTGTGGTGGCATTTAGCGATTCCGATGGCCATCGCCAATGTCATTGGCAGCCTGATTGGCACCCGCTTGGCTTTGCAACACGGCGCAGGATTTGTCCGCTATGTGTTCATGGCAGTTGTTGCCGCATTGATTGTGAAAACAGGCTACGACGGCTTTTTCAGATGATCGGATGAACTGATGGTGACGGGCACACGCGAAGACAGCGCGCACATCAATTCATAGGCAATGGTGCCTGCCGACAAAGCCACTTCGTCTATTGAAACGCCTGATGTAACGCCTGCTACTTGAGACCCTTCGGCTTTGCTTTGTTGTGGCACGCCCCACAAAGTGACTTCACTGCCTAAACCAGCTTGCGGCACAGGGGTCAGATCCACGGTCAGCATGTCCATGCTGACACGCCCCACCGTTTGGGTCCGAATGCCATCGACACACACGGGCGTTCCGGTGGGGGCGCTGCGGGGATAGCCGTCCGCA
>JBIKJX010000101.1:0-6316 GCA_044360785.1 Limnohabitans sp. | reverse complement strand
CCAGCTTTGGCTTGGTGGCCGCATCGTTGACCTTAAATTTTCTTGCCGATGGCTTGATAAAGTCAAAAATATGACGCTATAATTTAAGGCTTGAGTAGATGGGTCGGTAGCTCAGTCGGTAGAGCAGCGGACTTTTAATCCGTTGGTCGCGAGTTCGAATCTCGCCCGACCCACCAAATACTCAAATTTTTTTAAAACCCACTCAGCGCATGTTGAGTGGGTTTTTTCTTGGGTCTCAAAAATATGGCTGCGGCAATAATGAACGCATCAGCCTTAGAGCTTAAGAGATCAAGAGCTCAGGAGCTCAAGAGCTCAAGAGCTCAAGAGCTCAAGAGCTCAAGAGCTCAAGTTCCTCGGTCCAAGACAGCCATTGAACTTCCAAGTCTTCCAATTCAGTTTGAATGGCTTTGAGCTGCTTGCCTACTTCTGCAATTTCTGTAGGGGGAAGCGACGTGGTCAGCTTGTTCTCTAGCACCAGTTTTTGGGCTTCCAGTTGGGCCATTCTTTGGTCAGCTTGTTCAATTGATTTTTTCAGAGGTTTTGTCAGGGCAGACTTTTGTTGACGGATCAGTGCATCCTGCTTTTTCTGTTCGGGTGTCCGATTGATGACCACCGGTTTAACTTCAACAGCTACGGCTTTGGGTGTCTCGGCTTGTTTGGTCATTTGTATTGAAGCACTGGCTTCGTTGGCCTTAGCCTCTTCACGCAGTCGTTTTGATTCTTCAAGCAAGTACCGTTGGTAATCGTCTAAGTCGCCATCAAATGGTTTAATCTCGCCTCGACCCACCAGCCAGAACTCGTCACAAACTGCACGCAGCAATGCGCGATCATGGCTTACTAGCATCACGGTGCCCTCAAACTCATTGAGGGCCATCGACAAAGCCTCGCGCGTGGCCAAATCCAAGTGGTTGGTAGGTTCGTCAAGCAGCAGCAAATTGGGGCGCTGCCAAACAATCATGGCCAATACCAAGCGCGCTTTTTCGCCGCCGCTCATCGAGCCCACACTTTGCTTGACCATGTCGCCAGTAAAGTTGAAGGTGCCCAAAAAGTTGCGCAAGTCTTGCTCGCGTGAAGATTGTCCAGGCGTCGGCCCCAGTTCCTTCACCAAGCGAATCATGTGTTCCAAGGGGTTGTCATTCGGATGCAAGACATCTAACTCTTGTTGCGCAAAATAGCCAATGTTGAGACCTTTGCCCTCGGTCATTTCGCCAGACAAAGCCTTGATGCTTCGGGCAATGGTCTTGACCAACGTGGACTTGCCTTGACCATTGGCACCCAGAATGCCAATGCGCTGGCCTGCCAATACAGACTTGCTGACGTCGCGCACGATGACTTTGGGATGGCCATCGACCCAATAGCCTAAATCAGCGTTGGATATGGCCAGCATGGGGTTGGGCAAATTGACGGGTTCTTTGAATTCAAAGGTGAAGTCGGCATCAGCCAGCACAGGTGCAATCTTTTCCATTCGCTCCAAAGCTTTGACACGACTTTGGGCTTGTTTGGCTTTGCTGGCCTTGGCTTTAAAACGATCAATGAATTTTTGCAGGTGGGCAATTTTGTCTTGCTGCTTGGAAAACGAGGCTTGCTGCAACTCGAGTTGCTGTGAGCGAAGTGTTTCAAAAGCGCTGTAATTGCCACCATAGCGATTGAGCTTGGCATGCTCAATGTGCATGGTGACATTGGTGACTGCATCTAAAAATTCACGGTCGTGGCTGATCACAATCATGGTGCCGCTGTACCGTTTCAACCAGGCTTCAAGCCAAACCAAGGCATCCAAGTCCAAGTGATTGGTGGGTTCGTCTAGCAGCAATAAATCGGAAGGGCACATGAGTGCGCGCGCCAATTGCAAGCGCATGCGCCAGCCACCCGAAAAACTGTTAACGGGTTGATCAAGTTCGGCAGACCTAAAGCCTAAGCCCAAAATGAGCGATTGGGCCCTAGGGACCGCGTCGTGTTCACCCGCATCGGCCAAATCGACGTGGGCATGCGCCATTGCCATGCCATCTTCTGATTGTTCTGCCGCATGCAAGGCCGCGCGCAGTTCAGCCAATCTTGTATCGCCACCCAACACGAAATCGGTCGCGCTTTCATCGGTCTCTGGCATGTTCTGGGCCACCTGGGCCAAGCGCCATTGCTTGGGCACTGAAAAATCACCGCCGTCTTCGTTGAGCGTGCCATTGAAGAGTGCAAACAAAGTCGATTTGCCTGCGCCATTGCGGCCGACCAGGCCGACTTTTTCGCCAGGATTGATCGTGACCGATGCGGCATCGAGCAAGACTTTGGCACTGCGACGCAGGGTGACATTTTTCAGTTGAATCATGAAAGAACTTGAGCAAGTTCGCCGTGTAGCGGGCGACCTAGGTAAATCAATTGTTGATTGGGGTGATGTTTAAAGGAGGGCACGGTGACAAAACCCATGGATTTGTAGAGTGCCAAGCCTGTGAGATTGGATTGCCAAGTGCTCAGGACCGCTTGATCATAGCCATCCTGCTGAGCTTTCTGCAGAAGTGCTTGAATTAAAACTTTGGAGCCGCCACGGCCCCTAAAGTTGGGTTGAATGTAGAGCCGTTTGATTTCACAGGTGTTTTGGACATCTGTATTGGTGATGGCACCGCAACCCACCACTTGATCAGTTTGGCCATCATGAAAACGCAATAAAACCGATGCGCCTTCAGGCGGCGCATACCTGGCTTGCAAATTTTCTAAATCTTTCCAAATGGTGCTGAGCTGGGGTTCGTCCAAGTCGGTGTTGGCATAGGTCCGAAGCAGATCTTCAAATATTTGCCAATCAGCCCTTGATTGAATGGCCTGGACAACAAAAAACGATGAACTGGACGATTTCACCATGACTCATGACGTGATATTGAGCAAGGCTTCATGCGTGAGCAACAAAACTTGGTCTTCTCCCGCACTGGTCTCTAGCCAAACAGCCTCAAGCCTTGGAAAAGCGGTCTCAAAATTGGCACGCTCGTTGCCAATTTCCAAAATCAAAATGGCTTCGGGATTCATGCGCAAGGGTAAATCTTTGAAAAGTTGACGCACAAAATCCATGCCGTCTTCACCGCCAGCCAATGCCAGTTGAGGCTCTGCTTGAAATTCTTGAGGTAAAGCAATCATGCTGGCTTGACATACATAAGGTGGATTGCAAATGATGCAATCAAAAGTGCCCTGGATGTTGGTTAAGCCATCGCTCTGAACGAGTTCAATTCTGCTCTGCAACGCATGTTTTTCAACATTGATTTTGGCAACTGCCAGGGCGTCGTTAGAAATGTCGGCTGCCACCACGGCGATGTCGGGGTAGGCCATGGCACAGAGAATGGCCAAGCTGCCATTCCCGGTACAAAGGTCTAAGAAATGATGGCTGCTTTCTTTGAGCCAGCCATCAAAAGCGCCATCGGCAATGAGCTCTGCAATAAAGCTTCTGGGGACGATGCTTCGCTCGTCCACATAAAAAGGAATGCCTTGGAGCCAAGCTTCTTGCGTGAGATAGGCCGCTGGTTTGCGTGTTGCAATTCTTTGCTGAATTAAATTTTGACACGCCTGTATTTGGGACGCAGTGACAGCGGTGTCTTCGGAGACTTCCATGTCCAATGGCATTTGCAGCTGCCACAAAACAAGCCATGTGGCTTCGTCGTGCGCATTCAGAGTGCCATGACCAAAGGCCACTTTGGCAGCGTCTAGTTGTGCTGCACTCTCTTCAATGAGTTGTGTGAGTTTCATGGCATTAGCGCGAAGCGCTGTTATTTGCCAAGCAGGCTTGATTGAGTTTGATCAAGACTTGTTTGTAAATCTCTTTGAGAGGTTCCAAATCGGCCACAGCCACATGTTCGTCAATTTTATGAATGGTGGCGTTGGGGGGGCCAAGCTCAATGACTTGCGGGCAGATTTGGGCAATGAAGCGACCATCGCTGGTGCCGCCCGTGGTGGACAATTCGGTCTCAATGCCAGTGACTTGCAAAATGGCATCTTGAACCATGTTGACCAAACTGCCAGGGGTAGTGAGGAAGGGCAGACCCCCCAAGGTCCATTCAATGTCGTACTTGAGTTGGTGTTTGTTCAGAATATCGGTTAAGCGTTTTTTCAGAGAATCTGCGGTGGACTCTGTGCAAAATCTGAAGTTGAAATCAATGACGAATTCACCGGGAATGACATTGGTCGCACCGGTGCCCGCATGCACATTGCTAATTTGCCAAGTGGTGGGCGGAAAAAAGTCATTGCCCTGATCCCAAATGGTGCTGGCCAATTCTGCAATGGCAGGCGCTGCTTTGTGAACGGGATTGTCTGCCAACTGTGGGTAAGCAATGTGGCCTTGAATGCCAATCACCTTGAGTTTGCCACTGAGTGAACCGCGACGACCATTCTTGATCATGTCGCCAGTTTTTTTGACAGAAGTGGGTTCGCCCACGATGCAGAAATCGGGGGCATCATTTCTTTTTTGAAGCAGTTCACAAACACGCACGGTGCCATCGAGTGCAGGGCCTTCCTCGTCGCTGGTCAACAGAAATGCAATGCCCAGGGCCGGTTGCGGTGTTTCTTTCAAAAACTCTTGGGTGGCCACCACCATGGCAGCCAGTGATGCTTTCATGTCACAAGCGCCGCGACCATATAACTTGCCATCGCGATGCGTGGGGGTGAAGGGGTCACTGGTCCACTGGCTTAAGGGGCCTGTGGGAACAACATCGACGTGACCTGCAAAGGCCAGCGTTTGGCCTGACGAGCCTGCACGCTTGGCCCACAAATTTTTGACCCTGAAAGTGTCGGGGCCGCAGTCGATCACTTCGCAATCAAAACCCAAAGGGTCTAGATGCGATTGAATCAAAGCCGTGCAGCCGCCATCGGTGGGCGTGACGGAGGGCATGGCCATCAGTTGTTCTGTCAGTCTCAGTGTGTTGCTCATGTGGGGCGACCTGATCGAATAAAACGGGCAATTCGGTGAGCGGCTTCCAGGCACTCGGCGGTTTCGGCAACCAAAGCCATGCGGATGCGGCCTTGGCCAGGATTGAAGCCATGGGCCTCGCGGGCAATGTAGCTGCCTGGCAATACAGTCACATGTTCTGCGGCATAAAGTTCTCGCGCAAAGTCTGTGTCGCTGTTGTGCCAAGCTTCGGGTACACCCGCCCATATGTAAAAGCTGGCGTCGGGCAATTTGACGTCCATGACTTCGGCCAATACGGGTGTCACTTGGCCAAATTTGGTTCGGTACAAATTGCGGTTTTCAACCACGTGTGCTTCATCGTTCCAGGCGGCAATGCTTGCCGCTTGAACCACGCCGCTCATGGCGCAACCATGGTAGGTTCTGTAAAGCAAAAAGTCTTTAAGAATGGCGGCATCGCCGGCCACAAAACCGCTTCGAAGCCCCGGGACATTGCTGCGCTTCGATAAGCTGGTAAATGCAATCAGCCGTTTGAAATCTTTGTAGCCCAAAAGGCTGGCAGCCTCTAGGCCGCCTAATGGTGCTTCGTCGCGGAAATAAATTTCGCTGTAGCACTCATCGGAGGCTATGACAAAGTCGTATTTTTCGCTCAACTTGAAGAGCTTTTGCCATTCGTCCAAGGGCATGATCTTGCCAGTGGGATTGCCAGGCGAACATACAAACAAAAGCTGTGTTTTGGCCCAGACATCTTCGGGCACTTCATCCCAGTTGGCCGCATAGTTGTTGTCGGCTGTGTTGGGCACGTAATAGGGCTGTGCGCCACCCAACAGCGTAGCCCCCTCGTAGATTTGATAGAACGGATTGGGGCTGATCACAATACCGCCAGCTTGGGTGGGGTCGAGGACCGCTTGGGCCAATGAAAACAAGGCTTCCCGCGAACCGTTCACAGGCAAGACTTGTGTGGCCGCATTGATTTCAATGCGATAGCGTCTTTGCAGCCACTGAGCGCAAGCTTCCCGCATGCGCAACTCACCCGCTGTGGCCGGGTAACCCGACAAGGCGGTATCTAAGGAAGCCGAAAGGGCATTTTTGATGAATTCTGGGGTGGCGTGCTTGGGCTCACCAATGCCCAGGCTGATGTGGGGCAACTGGGGGTTGGGGGTGACGCCAGCAAACAACTGTCGAAGGCGTTCAAAGGGGTAGGGCTGAAGGGAGGCCAATAGGGGATTCATCCCCTAATTATCCGGGATACTGGAACGGTTTCTTGGGCGAATTTCAGCTCATTTTGGGGTCTGATTCTCGTTTGGGTCGGTTAACATGGAGGCTTCGGGCACGAGGTGTGCCTTTTGACCCAAATTCTGACTGCTGTGCGCCTTAATTCCATCAAATTATCAGGATTCAAATCCTTCGCAGAACCCACTAACTTTGTGCTCCCTGGCCAGT
>JBIKJX010000100.1:0-6319 GCA_044360785.1 Limnohabitans sp. | reverse complement strand
AATAAAAAAAGAGTTTCTTCAAATGTAGGTGCAGCTTGCACCAGTACGCCGCCGTTGATTTGGAAATGGCTTGCATGCTGAGCCCATTCACCCACCGTCACATCTCGGTAAATGGTTGAAAGCTCGGACGTTAGCCAACCGTAATCCCCCCGATTCAGTTGCCAAGCATGAAAGTGGGCATCAATCATTGTTCGGTTCATTGGCTTAAATGTTGTGAGGGGTTGGCGCTTCTTCGGGAAGCAATCTAGCGTTTTTCAGTGCTTGCCAAAATTCGCTGGGGATCAACTCTTTTTCTGAAATCCGAGATTCAGCCCATTCAAGCTCAGATCGAACCCCTAGCATGACCAGGTGCGTGGCTGGATGTGCCAATGCAAATTGCAAGGCAGCTGATCGCAAGTTGACGCCATGTACATCGGCGATGTCTTGAATTTTCAAAGCCTTTTGTAACCACTCAGCCGATGCAGGGGCATAGTTGAAAGTGACATTGGAATTGGCCGCCAATCGCTTTGCCAAAATACCTGAGTTGTAAACACCACCCAAAGCCAGGTCCACATTTCTTTCAATCAAGATGGGCATGAGTTGTGGCAGTGCACTGGTGTCTAAGAGGGTGTAGCGACCTGCCAGCATCAGGGCGTCGATGTCTCCACGCTTCAGAACCTCCAGCACAACTTGGTGATCATTGACGCCCAAGCCAATGTGCGTCAGCAAACCTTCTTGCTTGAGTTTTTGGAGTTCAGGCAAGCTTTCAGAAACAACCTGCTGCAGAACAGAGGGGTAGTTTTCACCCTGCGAGACGGGGTCAATGTCGTGCAAATAAACGGTATCGAGTTGTGACACTCCCAGTCGCTTCAAACTGTCCTCGATGCTTTTTCGAATGCCAGATCGAGAGAAATCCCAATGCTGGACAAAGGGCAGGCCATCGACATAGCTGAATTGTTCACGGGGAACTTGCGAGGAGGGGGTGAGCAGTCGGCCGACTTTCGAAGAAATTTTGAAGCTGCTTCGACTTTTGGTTTTCAAAAAATCGCCCAAGCGTTTTTCTGACAATCCATGTCCGTAGTGCGGTGCTGTATCAAAACTGCGGCATCCATCATGCCAAGCCAGGCTCAAGACGGATTGCACTTCGTGCTCATGCAAAGCCTTGAACAAGTTCCCGAGAGGTGCGCCGCCAAAGCCCAAGCGCGCGCCGTCGTTGCAATTGAAATAGGCTGTGGATTGACGCATGGTTGACTTTTTGAATTCAGATCCTAGAGGGCATTCAAACAAATGAAAAGTAGGGCGGTTGATTTTCACTAACAAGGGTAATTACCAGTGATTGGTCAACATCTTAGCAACTAACATGTTAGTCATTCATGTTGAAGAATTTGTCACCTCTCCTCACACCCAACCTTCTTTTTGGGCTTTCCAAAATGGGTCATGGTGATTGGGCGGCCATTGTGGATGCCAATTTCCCGGCGCACAAAGTCGCCCAACAGGCGGGCGCCACCCTGATTGAAATGCCGGGTATGAATTCTTCGGTTGTTCTGGAAGCCATCTTGCATGTTTTTCCGGTCGACACTTTCGAAAAAGGCAGCAGTTTGACCATGCAGGTGGTGGGCGATGAGGCTGCTGTGCCGGTGCCTGTTTCTGAATTTCGTCATTTGTTGAAGCAACATGGCGAGAGCGATCCGGAATCGCTTGAGCGATTTGCCTTTTATGAATTGGCGCGATCGGCCAGTGTCATTGTTCAAACGGGCGACTTACGCAAGTACGCCAACATCTTGCTTCGCAAGGGTGTTATTTCGGTTGATTGAAAACATGAACTGCGCCCCCTTCAAACAATCTTTGCGCGCACGTGCCTACGAAAATTTTCGTCAGCAAATTCTCAAAGCCAATGTGGTGCCAGGCCAGTTTGTTTCACAGCGAGAACTGACCCAACTGTTGGACATGCCGCTGGGTGCTGTGCGTGAATTGATTCCCCGTCTAGAGGCAGAAGGTTTGTTGCGAACCGTACCGCAACGTGGTTTACAAATTGCCCATGTTGATTTGAATTTAATTCACAACGCATTTCAATTGCGCGCCATGCTGGAGCGGGAAGCGGCGCTGCATTTTGTCAAGGCCGCAAGCGATGCCGAATTGCAATTGATTGAGCAATCTCATTTGGCCATTGTCGAAGCTGCAACGCACGGACCCATCACAGATGAATTGCTCACTGAGGCCACCTCTGTTGATTGGGGGCTCCATGATTTGATGATCGATACCTTGGGCAATGATTTGATTTCCCAAACCTATCGCATCAACAGTTTGCGAGTTCGGCTGATTCATCTGGAAAGGTCGACGCTGTCGGCGGAAATTCTGTTGCCAGCCATGCAAGAGCATCTGAATTTAATTGCCGCACTCAAGGCGCGCAATGCCGATGCCGTGGCAGAGCACTTGGCTTTCCACATTCGAAGTGCACATCAGCGTGTGCTCGGTCAAGACCGTCGGGTTCAATCTAGCACTTCACACCAAGCGATGGGTCAATCGAATTATCTTCAATCTCAAACGGAGTTCACTTGAGCATTCAAACTATCAACGCGCGCAATGGCTTCCAAGGCATTTGGCCCGCCATGCTAACGCCATTGGACGAGGCCTTGAACATTGACCATGTCAAATTGGCGGCGCATGCGCAATCCTTGCTTCGTGCCGGTTGTGGCGGTGTGACCATTTTTGGCACCACAGGCGAGGGACCTTCATTTTCGGTTCGAGAGCGCAAAGAAGCGCTTGAGCAACTCATTGCCAGCGGCTTTCCTGCAGATCGAATCATGGTCTCAACCAGCTGCGCTGCGTTGGTTGAAACCACAGAACTGACACAACATGCCGTTGACCTCGGTGTTCATGGCTGTTTGGTTTTGCCGCCGTTCTTTTTCAAAGGCGTCAGCGATGAGGGTATTTTCAATGGTTACGTCAAAGTGATCGAGAGCATCAATCGATCCGATTGGCGCTTGTACCTCTATCACATTCCCCAGGTGATTGGCGTGTCACTCTCGCATGAGGTGATTCAGCAACTCATCAACAAGTACCCCCAAATCATTGTGGGCATCAAGGACAGTGCTTGCGATCGGACCCACTCCGTCAGTTTGGCCAAAGCCTTTATGCCACCTTTGACGGTGTACGTGGGGTTTGAGCCAGACCTGACCACCATGGGTCCTCTGGGAAGTACCGGGGCCATCAGTGGTTTGGCCAATTTCATGCCCAGAGTGGTGCACCGGATGGTGCTGTCATCGCAAGCGCCTCAGACAGCCAATGATGCAAAACGGGTTGACGACATGTTGGCGCTTTTGAAACCCTATTCCTTGATGCCAGCTTTGAAAGGTGTCATGGCGGCTTTGAGCCATGATGTCAGTTGGTTGCGAGTACGGTCACCGCTGGTGGCCTTGACACCTGCTGTGTATGCAGATTTTGCTAAAAAAGTTGATGCCTTTAAGATCGACAAGCTTCACGAATAAAAACTTTATCCACCCTAAGGAGACTCCTGTGAAAACTCAATCCATGATTCGTCGTCAAATTGTAGCTGCCTGTGCTTCTGCTGTGGCTTTGTGTGGCGTGCTGGGCGTCAGCACGCAAGCCATGGCCCAAAACAAAATTCCTATGCGTATTTCAACGCCTGCCGTGCCAGACGATTGGCACGCCAAGATGTGGACTGTTTTTAAAGAGAATCTTGACAAGTCTTCTGCCAACCAGTTTGATGTTCAAATCAATTTGAATGCTTCTTTGTTCAAGCAAGGGACCGAGCCCGCGGCCATGGCACGTGGCAACTTAGAGTTGTCCGCTATTTCTGCATTTGACATGGCTAAGTTGGTACCAGATTTCTCCATCTTTACAGCCGGTTATGTCATTCGCGACCCCTCGCATCAGCAAAAAGTTTTCAATGGCCCGATTGGTGAAAACTTGTTCAAAACAGTTTCTGAAAAAATGGACGTCACCATTTTGTCGACTGTCTATTTGGGCACACGTCAGGTCAATTTGCGCGAATTCCGCAATGTCAGAACACCTGCAGATTTGAAGGGCGTTAAGTTGCGCATGCCAGGCACCAAAGAATGGTTGTTCTTGGGTGAGGCCTTGGGAGCCACAGCCACGCCTTTGGCTTTTGGTGAAGTGTATTTGGGCTTGAAAACAGGCACCATCGATGGTCAAGACAATCCTTTGCCAACTGTTCGTGCGGCCAAGTTTTACGAAGTCACCAAGCAACTCGTTTTGACCAACCACCTGGTGGATGGCATTTTCATTGCCATCTCGAATAAAACTTGGAATGCACTCACACCTGCTCAAAAGCAAAACGTCAAGGCCGCTGCTTTGGCCGCTGCGCAGTACAACAATGAAAACCGAATCAAAGAAGAAGGCCAAATCATTGACTTCTTTAAGAAAGAAGGTTTGCAAGTGACGACGCCTGACTTAGATGCCTTCCAAAAGTCTGTGCAAGACACTTATGCCAAGTCTGATTACGCCAAGTCTTGGCCAGCAGGTTTGTTGGACAGCATCAACAAGACACGCTAATTTAAAACTCAATGAAGTTGTTCAAGAAAGTCGCCGACTCGTTCGGCGGCCTCATTTTTTTATGCCTGTTTGTGACTTTTTTAGTCCAAATTGCAGCGCGCTTTGGTTTCAATCGCCCCTTGCCTTGGACAGATGAGCTGGCAGTTATTTTGTACATCTGGGCCATCTTGTGGGCCGCTGCATTCATGGTGCCTGAAAAAGAACAGGTGGTCTTTGATTTGCTTTGGAACAGCGCAAGCAAAGCGACGCGCCGGTGGATGCGGATTGTGGGCAATGCCATGATCGGTGGATTGGCCTTGGTGGCCATTCCAGCCAGCTGGGACTATGTTCATTTCATGGCGCGTGAATCGTCGCCTGTTTTGGACATTTCTTTTCAATGGATCTTTTTACCCTTTGTACTTTTGTTGATCGCGCTTGTTTTCAAAAGTGCATGGGGTATTTATGCTGCCATCAGAGGTCAAGGCCTAGAAGATCAAGGAATTTCTGTATGACGATGGCGCTTTGGGCTTTGGTGTCCGTGGTGGTGGTGGGCATGTTACTTCGCATGCCGATCGGCTTCTCCATGTTGATGGCGGGTGTGGCTTATTTGTTGGTGAAAGGCCAAGACTTGGGGCTGGTGGCGGAGCAGGTGAGCAATGGCCTCTACAACAGCTATGTTTTGTTGGCTGTGCCACTCTTTGTTTTTGCTGCCAACATCATGAATGCGGGTACCGTCAGCGAGCGTATTTTTGATTTTTGTCGCATCTTGGTCGGACGCATGCGCGGCGGACTGGCCCAAGTGGATATTTTGGTCAGTGTCATTTTCTCTGGCATGAGTGGAAGTGCCATCGCCGATGCCGCGGGTCCAGGTTTGGTCACCATCAAACAAATGCTGAAGAAGCCCGAATACTCGCCAGGATTTGCTGGGGCTGTGGTGGTGGCCAGTGCCACGCTCGGACCCATTATTCCGCCGTCTATTCCCATGGTCATTTACGCACTGGTATCGGGTGCTTCTGTGGGCGCGCTGTTTTTAGGGGGCGTTGTCCCAGGTTTGTTCATGACCATCTTGATGATGACGGTGGTTCACTTCATTGCGACCAAACGCAATATGCCGAGGGAAGATCCAATCCCCATGAAGCAATGGCCCAGTATCCTGTTTAGAGGTGCGCTGCCGCTCTCCATGCCCGTTGTGTTGTTGGGTGGTATTTATTCCGGTGCGTTTACACCGACCGAAGCGGCTGCCGTGGCCGCCTTGCATGCGCTCATCTTGGCAGCCTTTGTCTTTAGAGCTTTAAGCTGGCGCGCATTTTGGGGCGTGGTTTTAGAGTCAACGCGCTCAAGCGCTGTCATCACCATTATCTTGGCGGGCTCCTTTATGCTCAATTTTGCGTTTACCTCGGAGGGCGTGCCGCAAGCCATGGCCGCTTGGGTAGACAGTCTGCAATTGAGTAAGTTGCAGTTTTTGTTCATGGTCAACGCACTGTTTTTGATCTTGGGTTGTTTTTTAGATGTCTCGGTTTTGCTGTTGGTCTTTGTACCGATGCTGCTGCCTGCAGCCAAGTTATTGGGCGTTGATCTGGTTCACTTTGGGGTCCTGGTCGTTCTCAATATGATGATTGGTTTGATTCATCCGCCTTTTGGCATGCTGTTGTTTGTCATCAAAGCGCTCACCGGCATTCCGATTGGCGACATGATGAAAGAGGGCTGGCTTTTCTTGGTCATGCTGATAGGTTTGTTGGTGGCCATGACGGTATTCCCTGAAATTGTTTTGTGGTTACCGCAAACCATGGGGTATGGTGTTAAGGGTTCTGGCTAATGCTGAGCC